>NZ_JBHUFV010000056.1:0-87788 GCF_042681425.1 Nonomuraea mangrovi
AACAGATCGTCGACACCCTTCGCTGTTCCCGCAGCCCAAACGACTTAGGACTTACTCGTCTAGCGCGGACGTGGCCCTAGCGCGGAGTGATCCTGGCGCGGACAGAACGCTGGGGAAGTAGCCCCTGCGGTGGAAGTGGTTGAGGCGGAAGAGGTCCTGGCGCTGACCTGGCGCTTGGGCGGAAGAGGTCCTGGCGCGGACGTGGCCTTGGGACGGCGTGGCCCTGGGACTGCTCGGCCCTGCGACGGCTTGGCCCTGGCGCGGACGTGGCCCTGGGACGGCTCGGCTTTTGCGCTGAAGTGGACCAGGTCAGGACCTGGCACTTGGGCGGAAGTGATGGGACGGCTTGGCCCTGGCGTTGAAGCGGCCCTGGCGTTGAAGTGACCCTGGCGCGGAAGCGCGAGCGTGCGGCCGCGGCGGGGCATGCTGAGACTCAGGTGCTAGCGGTCGCATGGAGTGCCCGCTGGTGGGCGGAGTCCGTCCCCACGGTTGGCCGGATTGTCCCCCTCGGTTGGGTGGAGTGGGTTCCCGCGGGCAAGTGGTTCCTACAGGGCGGAGTGGTTTCGCGGGCCAAGTGGTTCTCGCGGGCCAAGTGGTTCTCGCGTGCGGAGTGGCTCCCCTCGGTTCTCGCGTGCGGAGTGGCTCCCCTCGGTTCTCGCGTGCGGAGTGGCTCCCCTCGGTTCCCGCGTGCGGAGTGGCTCCCCTCGGTTGGGCGGATCGGTCACTGGTGTCGGGCGGGTGCTTGTTTGCGGGGTGGCGGTGGGTTGTGTTGGGGGTCACCTTGAGGTTGTGACGCGGCTCACCAGGCACGTGAATGCGTGAAACTGTATGCTGTAGGCAGTCGACAACAAACCGTAGAGGTGCCGATATGTTGCAGTCTGAAACGGGGGCGGCGGCGAAGATCCCGCGGCCCGTGCCGCTCAGGGAGAGCGTGTTCGAGGCGCTGCTTGAGCTGATCGTCTCAGGGCAGCTGCGTCCTGGGCAGCATCTCGTGGAAAACGAGCTCGCCGAGTTGCTGGGGGTGTCGCGGCAGCCGGTTCGTGAGGCGCTCCAGTTGCTCAGCGGCGAGGGCTGGGTGGACCTTCATCCTGGGCAGGGCGCGTTCGTGCACTCGCCGAGCGTGGAGGAGGCCGACCAGTTGCTCGCCGTACGTGCGCTGCTGGAGACGGAGTCCGCGCGGCTGGCGGCGCGTCATGCGGACGAGGACGGCGTGGCGGCTCTGCGGAGGTTGTGCGCGCGGGGAGCGTCGGCCGCGCATGCGGAGGACACGGATACGGCGGTCGCGGCCAACTCGGAGCTGCACGCGCTGATCACGGCCCTGTCGGGAAACAAGGTCCTGGCGGAGCTGGCGGCGCAGGTGGCTCGCAGGGTGCGGTGGTATCACACGCCGGTGGCCCGGCAGCGGGGGCTCACGTCGTGGCGGGAGCATGAGGACCTGATCGACGCCATCGCCGACGGTAACGAGGAGATGGCCGCGCAGATCATGCGGGAGCACACCGAGCACACCAGGGTGTCGTACCTGGAGCAGCGGAAGAACCAGCCGGAGGAGCCCGCCCCGCAGCCGGTACGGCGCCGCCGCATGAGGACCGCACCTGGGAGCTGACCTTGAGCCTCACACGAGCTTGAGTGGCCGCGGCCCGGACGTCACCTGATGATTCGCGTTCTCCAAGAGCCCGGCTGTTCGGAGAGGCCGGGGCCGACGAATCGGGGGGCCTGGAGGGTCGGCGAGTCAGCGGGCCAGAAGGGTCGCCGAGAGAGCCGGCGAGGCGCACGGCCCGGAGGGTCGGCGAGTCGGGGAGCCGAGAAGGTCGGCGAATCGGCAGGCCAGAAGGGTCGCCGAGAGAGCCGGCGAGGCGCACGGCCCGGAGGGTCGGCGAGTCAGCCGAGAAGGTCGGCGAATCGGCAGGCCAGAAGGGTCGCCGAGAGAGCCGGCGAGGCGCACGGCCTGGAGGGTCGGCGAGTCGGGGAGCCGAGGAAGTCGGCGGGGCGTGAGCATGAGGTGTCGGTGCGGGCTGGTGTCCTGTGCCTTCGCGCGGCGTGCGGCCTCTCCACAGGGCGCGGAACCCTCCCAGCAGTACCGGGGACCGGCGCATAGTGGGGGGCGGCAGGTTCGTGAGGAGACGCCGGTGCGGGTGGGCGACCCACGATCGGCCGTCCGCGCGAACCCACGACCCGCCGCCCCGCGCGAACCCACGACCGACCGCCCCGGGCGAACACGCGACGCGGACGCCGGTCGAAGTGTTGACGCGGAGTTCACCTGCGGCCGTTTCACCGAAACACCTCGGGTAGACGATGGAAGGGAGGTGATGATCAATGAAGGCGATCGCCCGCTTTCTCCTCAGCGAGCCCCTGGGCCACTCGGCCGACGGGCGCATGCTGGGGCTTGCCGTCGGGCTGGCCGTGAAGCGGCACTATTCGGCGGAGGAAGCCGACCGCTACCTGCGCGCATGGGCCGCCGAGGCGGAGAGCGACAGGACGGCGCGCGGCTAGGCACGCACCCCGGGGGCATGCCTGGCCGCGGGCGGGACATCACGCCCCGCCCGCGGGAATCGGTCGACACCCACGAGAACCGAGCCCTCGGGCGCCGTCCGGCCGTAGGGGTCAGGTCCGATCGGAGTCGGCCGAGGAGGCGGCGGTGGACGGCACCGCGGCCGCACCCCTGTCTCGGGCCGACTTGACCAGGCTCGCCACCGTGGTCACCGCCAGGGTCCCGACGATCACTCCGAGCGACACCAGGATCGGGATCTCCGGCGCCCACGACACCCCGTCGTGGTGCAGGGCCTCCAGGACGAGCTTCACCCCGATGAAGGCCAGCACCACCGACAGTCCCTTGCTGAGGTAGACGAGCCGGTCCAGCAGCCCTCCGATGAGGAA
Organism: Nonomuraea mangrovi; assembly: GCF_042681425.1. NCBI lineage: Bacteria > Bacillati > Actinomycetota > Actinomycetes > Streptosporangiales > Streptosporangiaceae > Nonomuraea > Nonomuraea mangrovi. Next base: position 2,875 of record NZ_JBHUFV010000056.1, read on the forward strand.
GAACAGCTGTCTGAGTCCCATCAGCGCGAAGGCGTTGGCGGTGAAGACCAGGTAGGGCTCCCTCGTCAGCCCGAAGATCGCCGGGATGGAGTCGAGCGCGAACAGCAGGTCCGTGGTGCCGATCGCGGTCATCACGATCAGCATCGGGGTGACCATCCGCCTGCCGTCCTGCCGTACCGTGAGCGAGGCGCCGTGGTAGGCGGACGTCGTCGGCAGGACCCGCCGCACCGCCCTGAGCACCGCGTTCTCGGAGAACTCGGCCGACTCCTCCGAGGAGGAGATCAGCTTCCACGCGGTGTACACGAGGAAGGCCCCGAAGACGTAGAACAGCCAGTCGAAGCGGGTCACGGCCTCCGCGCCCAGCGCGATGAACACGCCGCGCATGATCAGCGCCAGCACGATGCCGACGAGCAGGACCTTCTGCCGGTACCGCATCGGCACCTGGAACCTGCTCATGATCAGCAGGAAGACGAAGAGGTTGTCGACGCTGAGCGAGTACTCCGTGATCCAGCCGGCGAAGAACTCGCCGCCGTGCGCGGGCCCGGACAGCAGGAGCAGCCCCGCGCCGAACACCCCCGCGAGGGCCACGTAGAAGGTCACCCAGCCGACGCACTCCTTGAAGGACGGCTCGCGCGGGTTGCGCGCCACCAGATAGAAGTCGACGGCCAGCACGAGCACGAACCCCGCGATCGTGGCCAGCCAGATCCAGGGAGGCAGGTTCATGCGGGGGCCCTCCTCACGTAGTGGGTGAGCAGCCGCGCGGCGCGCGGGTTGCGGTCGCTCACCCGCAGCAGCCAGTACGGCATGAGCCGCTCGTGCAGCCACAGGAACCCGATGGCGAATCCGAGGCTCACCATCGCCTGGTAGGCCAGGAACGGCCAGACGCCGTCGGCCATGCCGCCCGTGGCCACGATGGACTCCTGGAGCAGCCGCGAGAGCGGGAAGGCCAGGAGCCACAGCAGTCCTGCGGGGGCGAAGGTGCCGGGGCGGAACGGGCCGTGGCCGAGCAGCATGCCGTACAGCCCGCCGAAGAGCGCCAGCGGCAGGGCGAGCACGGCCGCGCCCGCGGGCTGACCCGCGATGAGGGTCAGCCCGCCGGCCATGGTGCCGGCGAGTGCGCCGACGGCCAGCCCTGGAACGGCGAGTTCGAGGGTGTGAAGGAACTCCATCAGCCCACGACCACGCCGAAGGCGAACAGGCTGTAGAACAGCATGCCGAGGTAGAACACGGCGCCGAAGCCGATGATGACGTTCGACCACCATCGCGGCCTGATCGGCTTGGGCAGCATGCGGTTGTTGACCAGCAGCAGCGTCACGCAGTACGCGCCCATCGCGAACGTCGACAGGAACGCCAGCGTGTCCAGGATGCCGCTCGGCCCGTCGGCGGGTCCGAACAGCAGGATCAGGATGCCGAAGATGATCACGCCCCACAGGAAGCCCGCGTACAGGTGGGACATGCGCAGCTTCTTGGCTCCTGGCACGAAGTTGTAGGTCATGTCGGCCTGGCCCCGCGAGAAGGAGTCGAAGAGGCCGAGTGTCGCGTTCAGGCCGATCAGCGCGATGAAGCCGAGGAACACCACGCCGAGCACCGAGCTGCCGGCCGAGGAGACGGCGTCGGCCATGGCGCTGAGCGCGACCTCTCTGTCGTCGCCCTGGATGACCGTGCGCACGCCGGGGTTCTGCCTGACGGCCGCCTGCGCGATCACCGTGAACGAGATCGTCACCAGCATGGTGACGCCCCAGAACAGCAGGAGCGCGTCGAAGGTGACCCAGCGCCGCCAGCCCCGCCACTTCGCCATCTCGGCGGGGTCCTCGGTGTCGAACATGAAGCCACGCGAGGGCATGGCCTCCTCTTCACCCGCGTGCCGCAGGCCGCGGATGCGTGGGATGTGCACGCCCATGCCCGCGCCCGAGTCGCGCAGATGCAGCGTGTACCACATCTGTTGCATGCCGGACGGGCCCGCGAAGGCGCACGCGCCGACGATCACCGGGAACCACGCCGCCGACAGCGCCTCGGACGGCAGGTAGCCGAACGAGAACATGCCGGTGATGGTGTTGACCACGTCGCCCCACGAGCCGACCATCGCCGCGACCACGGCCGTGCCGACGACCAGCGCGCCGATCAGCAGCGACAGCAGGTTCTCCAGGACGTTGTAGATCACCTTGGCCAGGCTGAAGACGACCCCGACCAGGATGAGTCCGGTGATGGCGGTCACCGTCCACGGGATTCCGGTGATCTCCTCGAACGCCGCCGCGCCCGCCGACAGGTGGCCGGGCCAGATGTAGACGAGGATCGCGACGGCGAAGAAGAACCACATGAGCGGTTTGAAGACGCGGGCGGCGCCGGAGAAGATGCTCTCTCCCGTCGCCATCGCGTAGCGCGCCATCTCCAGCATGACCACGGCCTGCAGGGTGACGCCGATCAGGAACAACCAGCGGATCTCCGGCCCGAACAGCAGCACCAGGCGCGGCCACATGTAGGACTCGCCCATGCCCACTCCGAGGGCGACGAGGAACACGGTGGGGCCGAGGATGTGCACCGAGGGTGGGGCGTCGGGCAGCTTGCGGATGGGCATCGGCTCGAGCCGGCCCGCTTTCCATACTCGCTTGTCTTCTACCGGCGGGGTGGTCACCGGCGTCTCGGACGTGTCCAACTGACGGACCTCCTGGGGGGTGGTTGTGCCGTGTCGCGATGGGCCCCCTTCAGCGGCTCGGCTCGTCGCCGCTGCTGACGAGAAACGTGCGTTCGGACCGCTACGGGCCGCTCTGGCCCGCGCGCGTCCCTCATTCGTGGAGCAGTCCCGCGGCCCTCGCCCAGCGGTACTTCGCGCCGAGGACCGCCACCGGCTTCTCCGTCGTGTACGGGTAGGCGATCACGCCGTGGTCGAACAGGTAGTCGCAGGCCTCCTCCACCTCGGTGTCCCCCGCGAGCGAGGCGACGACCGGCTTGACGTTGCCGTTGGCGCGCTCCTCCTCGACCACTCTGGCGATCAGCTCGGCGAAGACCATCGGCGGTGTGACGATCGTGTGCCAGTAGCCGAGGACCAGCGCGTGGATGCGGGGGTCGGTGAGGCCGAGACGAACGGTGTTCTCGTAGGTCGAAGGGGGTTCGCCCCCGGTGATGTCGATCGGGTTGCCGGCGGCGCCGAAGGGCGGGATGTAGGCGCGGAAGGCCTGGTCGAGGTCGTCGGGGATCTCCATGAGCGTGAGCCCGGCGTCGACGCACGCGTCGGACAGGAGGACGCCGGAGCCGCCCGCGCCCGTGATGATCACGACATTCTCGCCCTGGGGTGTGGGCAGGAGCGGTAGCGACCTGGCGTACTCCAGCATGTCGTTCAGGCCTGGCGCCCTGACGACGCCGGCCTGGCGCAGGATGTCGTCATAGACCTTGTCGTCGCCCGCCAGCGCGCCGGTGTGCGAGCCGGCGGCCTTGGCGCCCATGGCGGTACGGCCCGCCTTGAGCACGATGACCGGCTTGTGCTTGACGACCCTGCGGGCCGCCTCGACGAACCCGCGCCCGTCCTTGAGGTCCTCCAGGTGCATCGCCACCGCGCGGGTGTTGTCGTCCTGCTCGAAGAAGGTGAGCAGGTCGTCCTCGTCGACGTCGGCCTTGTTGCCGACGCCGACGATCGCCGACACCCCCATCCTGGTGGTACGGCTGAAGCCCAGGATGGCCATCCCGATGCCGCCGCTCTGGGAGGTCAGCGCCACGCTGCCCTTCACGTCGTACGGCGTGCAGAACGTCGCGCAGAGGTTCTCGGGCGTGTAGTAGTAGCCGTAGATGTTGGGGCCGAGCATGCGCACGCCGTATCGTCTGGCGATGTCGACGATCTCCTGCTGGCCCTCGACGTTGCCGGTCTCGGCGAAGCCGGACGGGATCATGATGGCGCCGGCGACCCCCTTCTCGCCGGCCTGCTCCAGCGCGGCAGGGACGAAGGCGGCGGGGATGGCGAAGACGGCGACGTCCACGTCGAACGGCACGTCGGCCACGCTCTTGTAGGCGGGCAGCCCCATGATGTCGTCGGCCTTGGGGTTGATCGGGAAGATCTGGCCCTGGTAGCCGCCGTTGATGAGGTTGCGCATGACCGAGTTGCCGATCTTGCCCTGTTCGGCGGAGGCGCCGATCACCGCGACGGAGCGCGGCTTGAAGATGCGCGACATCTGCTCAAGGATCAGCTCGCGCGGCAGGCGTTCCCTCTCGGGCTGGGGTTCGCCGATGAGGACGCGCACGTCGGCGGCCACGGCGCCGTCCGGTCCCGCGAAGACCGGGTTGAGGTCCACCTCGACGATCTCGGGGTGGTCGCCGACCAGGGCGCCGACGCGTTCGATCATGTGCGCGAGCGCCTGTCTGTCGGCGGGCTCCGCACCCCGAGCACCTCGCAGCACTTCGGCCGCTCTGATGTCGTCCAGCATCCCGAGTGCATCATCACCCGAAAGTGGGGCAAGTCGGAAGGTCACATCCTTCAGCACCTCGACCAGGACACCGCCGAGGCCGAACGCGACCACCTTCCCGAAGGTGGGGTCGGTGACGGCGCCGATGATGACCTCGTGGCCGCCGCCGACGAGCTGCTGCACCTGGACGCCGTCGATGACCGCGTCGGGGTCGTACGCGCGGGCGTTGGCCAGGATCGTGTCGTAGCCGGCCAGAACCTCCTCACCGGTTCTCAGGCCGACGAGCACACCGCCCGCGTCCGTCTTGTGCAGGATGTCCGGCGAGACGATCTTCAGGACGACGGGCAGGCCGATGCTCTCCGCGATCTCGACGGCCTCCTGGGGTGAGGTGGCCAGCCCCTCGCCGGGGGTCGCTATGCCGTACTCCTGGCAGATCCTCCTCCCCTCGGGGGCGGTCAGCGCTGTGCGGCCCTCGGCCAGCGCCTTCTCCAGAATCTCCCTCGTCGTCACTAGATGACTCCGTTCGTCTTCAGCTCCGCCAGCTCGTCGGCGCCCACGCCGAAGGCCGCGTAGATCTCCTGGTTGTGCTCGCCGAGCAGCGGCGGCGTCCTGACGTCGACGGGCGAGTCCGACAGCTGCAGGGGACTGCCGACGGTCACGAACTCGCCGCGCTCCGGATGGTCGACGGTGACGACGATGCCCTCCTCGCGCAGGCTGCCGTCCTCGACCAGCTCCTTCGTGGACAGGATGGGACCGCAGGGGATGTTCTCCGCGTTCAGCGTGTCCAGGACCGTCCACTTGTCGTGGCGGATGCTCCACTCCTCGATGAGCTGGAACATCTTGTCCAGCTTCGGCAGCCGCGCCTCAGGAGTGGCCCACTCGGGGTCGTCGGCCAGCTCGGGCCTGCCGATGATCGCCGACAGCGGCTTCCACCCGACGGGCTGCACGATCACGTAGATGTAGTCGTTCGGCCCTCCCGGCGCGCAGCGCACCGCCCAGCCCGGCTGGCCGCCGCCGCTGGCGTTGCCGGAGCGCGGCACCTCCTCGCCGAACGTCCTGTTCGGGTACTCCTTCAGCGCACCGTGCGCCAGCCGCTGCTGGTCGCGCAGCTTCACCCTGCACAGGTTCAGTACGGCATGCTGCATCGCCACCTGGACGCGCTGGCCCCTGCCGGTCTGCTCGCGCTGGTAGAGGGCGGCGAGAATGCCCGCGACCGCGTGGATGCCGGTGCCCGAGTCGCCGATCTGCGCGCCCGTCGCCAGCGGCGGACCCTCCTCGAAGCCCGTCGTGGACATCGAGCCGCCCATCGCCTGGGCGATCACCTCGTACGCCTTGAACTTCGCGTAGCGGCCCGCGCCGAACCCCTTGATGGAGGCGTAGATGAGGCGGGGGTTGAGCGACTGGAGGCGGTCCCAGGTGAACCCCATGCGGTCGACCGCGCCGGGGCCGAAGTTCTCCACCAGGATGTCGGAGCTCCTCACCAGCTCGGCGAACAGCTCCTTGCCCCGCTCGCTCTTCATGTTGAGCGTGATGCTGCGCTTGTTGCAGTTGAGCATCGTGAAGTAGAGGCTGTCGACTCCTGGCACGTCGCGCAGCTGCTGGCGGGTGATGTCGCCGGTGGGGGCCTCCAGCTTGACCACGTCCGCGCCGAGCCAGGCGAGGAGCTGGGTGGCCGAGGGGCCCGACTGGACGTGGGTCATGTCGAGGACGCGGACGCCTTCCAGTGCCTTCATCTGTCGGCTCCTACTTGTACATCGTCTGGTTCATGGTTCCTGGGGCGTAGACCTCCGGATCGACCCACACGTTGATGAGCGAGGGCTTGCCGGACTCGCGGGCGCGCTGGAGCGCGGGAGCGATCTGGCCCGGGTCGCGGACCTCCTCGCCGTGACCACCGAGGAGCTTGGCGAACTCGTCGTAGCGCACGTCGCCGAGGGTGTTGCCGATACGGCCGCGGTCCTGGCCGTACTTGGCGGCCTGGCCGTACCTGATCTGGTTCATCGAGGAGTTGTTGCCGATGACGCCGATGAACGGCAGGTCGAAGCGGACCATTGTCTCGAAGTCCCAGCCGGTGAGGCTGAAGGCGCCGTCGCCGAACAGCGCGACGACCTCCTTGTCGGGACGGGCCTGCTTGGCCGCCATCGCGAAGGCGACACCGACGCCGAGGGTGCCGAGCGGGCCAGGGTCCATCCAGTGGCCCGGTGACTTCGGCTGCACGACCTGCCCGGAGAAGGTGACGATGTCGCCGCCGTCGCCGATGTAGATGGAGTCCTCGGTGAGGAACTCGTTGATCTCGTGGACGAGGCGGTAGGGGTCGATCGGCTGGGCGTCGGAGTGCTGTCTCGGCAGGCGCTTGGTGTAGGCCTGCGTCTCCACCGTGCGCAGCTCCTCGATCCACTCCTTCCGCTTGGCGGCGGCGTTCTGTATGCGGCCGCTCGCGGCCTGGGTGGCGGCGGTGAGGATGGCTCCGGCGTCGCCGACGATGCCGAGGTCGACGTCCCTGTTCTTGCCGACGGTGCGGTAGTCGAGGTCGATCTGGACGACGGTGGCGGCGGGCGACAACCGCTTGCCGTACCCCATCCTGAAGTCGAACGGCGTGCCGACGATGATGATCAGGTCGGCCTCGGTGAAGGCGTACCTGCGGCTGAGCTGGAAGTGGTGCGGGTCGCCCGGCGGGAGGGTGCCGCGGCCCGAGCCGTTCATGTAGGCGGGCACGTTGAGCGCGCGGACGAAGTCGATGGCGGCGTCGGTGGCCCGGCAGGTCCACACCTGGCTGCCGAGCAGGATGCACGGCTTCTCGCTGTGGGCCAGCAGGTCGGCCAGCCGCTCGATGGCCTCGGGGTCCCCCGCCTGCTTGGTCGAGGCACGGTAGTTCGCCGGGATGCGCGCCTTGTCGAGCGGCACCTTGGCGTCGAGCACGTCGCGCGGGATCTCCAGGAACGACGGGCCGGGCGCGCCGTGATAGCACTCGCGGAAGGCCATCGACACCAGGTCGGCCACCCTCTCGGTGCTCGGCACGGTGGCGGCGAACTTGGTGATCGGGGTCATCATGTCGACGTGCGGGAGGTCCTGCAGCGAGCCCATCTTGTGCTGGCTCAGGGCTCCCTGGCCGCCGATGAGCAGCATCGGGCTCTCGGCGCGGAAGGCGTTGGCCACCCCTGTCACCGCGTCCGTGGTGCCGGGGCCCGCGGTGACGACCGCGCAACCCGGCTTGCCCGTGATCCGGGAGTAGCCGTCGGCCGCGTGGGCCGCCACCTGTTCGTGGCGTACGTCGATCACCTCGATGCCCTCGTCCACGCAACCGTCGTAGATGTCGATGATGTGGCCACCGCAGAGCGTGTAGATGACGTCCACGCCCTCCGCCTTGAGCGCCTTGGCCACCAGGTGACCACCCGAGATCATTTCGGTCATCGCTCGCCTTTCCAGGATGCTGTCTTCTCCATACTGCATACCGTATGTGCCACATGCTTACCCGGGCACCCGCGGCCTGTCTAGACCTTTCTCAGTCCGGCAGGTCGAGCAACTCCACCGGCTCGCCGTCCCACCCGGGCGGGATCACGGCCAGCGCGTCGGCGAGCGCCGCCCCCCAGAGCGAGCCGGGACGGTCGTGCCCCACGGGCACGGCCCCCTTCCCCGACCTGCGCACGGGCACCAGCCGTGTGTCCCGGGGATGCGCCAGCCCGTGGCCCTTGCGGGCCTCCGGGCCCCGCTGAGGCGCCGTGCCGTGACAGCCCTCGGCGGGCGGTCGTGCCTTCGCCGCGCCGGCCAGCGTGGCGCGCTCGCCCGGCTCGTACCGCTCGCCCCTGAGCAGCGGGACCAGCAACGTCAACGCCGCCGCCAGTGCCGCGAACGGGTTGCCCGGCAGCCCGACGACGAGCCGGCCGTCGGGCAGGCGCGCCAGGAGCTGCGGATGGCCCGGCCGCACGGCGACGCCGTCGACCAGCACGTCGGCGCCCAACTCGTCCAGCACGGCACGCAGGTGGTCGGCAGGCCCCTTGGACGAGGCCCCGCACGCCACGATCAGGTCCGCGCCCTGAAGGCCGCCCAGGTCCGCGCCCTGAAGACCGCCCTCCGACCCCGGGCACGCTCGCCGGCCGGCCTCGGCATGTCTGCGGAGGGCGGTGTGAAGGGGCGCCGCGCCGTCCGGCAGCCTGAGCCGCGCGCCCATCCTGCCTCCCGCCCACTCGACCAGCCCAGGCAGGAACGGCCCGATGGCGTCCCGAACCCGACCTGGCTCGGGCAGCCCCTCGTCGACCACCTCGTCCCCCGTCACCAGCACCGCCACCTCTGGCCGCCGGTGGACGGCGAGCACGTCGTGTCCGAGCGCGGCCGCCAGCCCGAGCACCGCGGGGGTCACCGTGGTGCCCGCGGCGAGGACGACCTCGTCCAGCCCGACGTCCTCCCCGCGCCGGCGGATGTGCCGCCCCTCGTCGACCACCCCGCTGACCGTCACCCCCGCCCAGCGGGAAGCCCCCGGGCCTGCCATCTGTTCACCCACTCCGGCCACCCCGCCGGGCGACTGTTCACCCACCCCGGCCACCCCACCGGGCAGCTGCTCACCCGGCCCAGTCGAGCCGCCGGGCGGCTGTTCGCCCACACCGGTCGAGCCGCCGGGCGGCCCACCCGGCGGCTCGACCGCGGCGGAGCTCCTGCCAGGTGCGGGGGTGACGGTCGCCGCCTCGTACGGCAGGACCGCGGTCGCGCCTTCGGGCACCTGCGCGCCCGTGGCGATCTCCACCGCCTCTCCCGGCTTCAGCACCTCGTCGTGCGCATGTCCTCCCGCCAGCACCCGGCCGACGACCTGCCAGGGGCCCTTCTCCCCCGCGACCGCGTAACCGTCCATGGCCGACACGTCCACACCGGGCACCGCGACGAGCGCCCGCAGCGGCCGGGCCAGGCGGCAGCCGTACGCCATGGGCAAGGACACCTCCGCCACCGGCCACGGGGGCGCGGCGCGCAGCGCGATGGCGCGGGCTTCGGGCCAGGTCACGCTTCCGCTGTGCCCGTGGCGGCCGGTCGTGTGGCCTCCTGCGTTCGTGCTCACGAGACGAACCTTCCCACGGACACCGGCATAAAGGCTCCCTTGACCGTAGTTTTCCCATACTGTATACCGAATGCACTGTCGACGCGAGGACGGAGCTTTGTATGAAGGTCGCTGTTCTCGGCGCCGGCGCCATCGGCGCGTACGTGGGCGCGGCCCTGCACAGGGGCGGCGCGGAGGTGCATCTCATCGCCAGAGGCGAGCACCTGAAAGCGATACGCGAGGCCGGTGTGCGGGTGCTGAGCCCGAGGGGTGACTTCACCGCCCACCCCCACGCCACGGACGACCCTGCCGAGGTCGGCACCGTGGACCACATCTTCCTCGGACTGAAAGCCAACTCCTACGCGGCGGCGGGCCACCTGGTCAGCCCGCTGCTGCACGAGTCCACGACGATCATCGCGGCGCAGAACGGCATCCCGTGGTGGTACTTCCATGGCCTCAAGGGCCCCTACCAGGGGCATCGCATTCAGAGCGTCGATCCTGACGGTACGGTCACCGCCGTCCTCCCACTGGAACGGGCCATCGGCTGCGTCGTCTACGCGGCCACCGAGATCGAACGGCCGGGCGTGATCCGCCACCTCGAAGGCACCCGCTTCTCCATCGGCGAACCGAGCGGAGAGCTGACCGGCCGCTGCGGGGAGTTCAGCGCGGCGATGACCGACGGCGGGCTGAAGTGCCCCGTCGAGCAGGACCTGCGCAAGGACATCTGGATCAAGTTGATGGGCAACATCGCCTTCAACCCGATCAGCGCGCTGGCCAGGGCCACCATGGCGGGGATCTGCCGCCACGACGGGGCCCGCGAGCTGGTGGTCGCGATGATGCGGGAGACGGTCGACGTCGCCAGGAGGGTGGGATGCGATCCGGGCATCTCGATCGAACGGCGATTGAGGGGGGCCGAGAAGGCGGGCGAGCACAAGACGTCCACCCTCCAGGACCTGGAGAAGGGCAAGCCGCTGGAGCTGGACGTGCTCCTGGCGGCGGTGGTGGAACTGGCCGATCTGACGGGGGCGGAGGTGCCGACGCTGCGGGCGATCCACGCGGTGAGCGACCTCCTGAGCGAAAGCCTTGATCCCGTGGGCGCGAGGAGCACACCGGACTGAGCGCGGGGCCCCGGGAAGCCCGACCTCTGACCCTCCGGAACGCCGGGGCCCGGCGCCCCGGGACCCGGGGGCGGGTGCGCGAGTGTGATACATACCGTAGGCTGTATACAGAATGGAGGGATCATGAGCTATGACCGCCTGACCCATCCACTGGTTCGTGAAGACGGCGTGCTGCGCAGAGCGAGCTGGACCGAGGCCCTCGACCTGGCCGCGGACGGTTTCCGCCGCAACATCGCCCGCCACGGCCCCGACAGCTTCGCCATGCTGTCGTGCGCCCGCTCCACCAACGAGATGAACTACGTGGGCCAGAAGTTCACCCGCGTCGTCGTCGGCACGAACAATGTGGACTCCTGTAACCGCACCTGCCACGCCCCCAGCGTCGCGGGACTGTCAGCCGTGTTCGGCAGTGGCGGCGGCACCTCCTCCTACCAGGAGGTCGAGGACACCGATGTGATCGTCATGTGGGGCTCAGCGGCCCGCAACGCCCATCCGATCTTCTTCCAGCACGTGCTGAAGGCGATCAACAAGGGTGCGCGGATGTTCGCGGTGGACCCCAGGCGTACGGGGACGGCCCAGTGGGCCGACAGCTGGCTGGGGCTGAACGTCGGCACCGACATCCCGCTCGCCCACGCGATCGCCCGCGAGATCATCGACGCCGGCCTGCACAACGAGTCGTTCATCCGGAGGGCGACCACCGGGTTCGAGGAGTTCGTCAGGAAGGTCGATCCGTGGACGCTGTCGACGGCCGAGAAGGTGACCGGCGTCCCGAAGGCGGCGATCCGGGAACTGGCCCACGCCTACGCCAGGGCCGACCGCGCGCAACTGTGCTGGACGCTGGGGATCACCGAGCATCACAACGCCACCGACAACGTCCGCGCGCTGATCAACCTGGCGCTGCTGACCGGCCACGTCGGCAGGTACGGCTCCGGCCTGTCGCCGCTGCGCGGGCAGAACAACGTGCAGGGGGGCGGCGACATGGGCGCCATCCCCAACCGCCTGCCGGGCTTCCAGGACATCCTCGACCCCGACATCAGGGAGCGGTTCGAGCGCTCGTGGGGCATCCCGATCCAGCCCCGCTACGGGCTGAACCTCACCCAGATGCTCGAGGCGATGGCCGAGGGCGAGGTGACCACCTGCTACCTGATCGGCGAGAACCCGGTGCAGTCGGAGGCCGACTCGCTGGCCTGCATCAAGCGGTTGAGCATGCTGGACCACCTCGTCGTGCAGGACATCTTCCTCACCAAGACCGCGCAGATGGCCGATGTCGTGCTCCCCGCCGGCGCCGCGTGGTGCGAGAGCGAGGGCACGTTCACCAACAGCGAGCGCAGGGTCCAGCGGGTCCGCAAGGCGCTCGACCCGCCCGGTGAGGCCCGCGACGACATCTGGATCATGTGCGAGATCGCGCGCAGGCTCGGCCACGACTGGCACTACGACGGCGCGGAGGAGGTCTGGGACGAGCTCAGGCGGCTCTCCCCCGTCCACGCGGGCATGACCTACCGGCGGCTGGAGGAGCACCAGGGCATCCAGTGGCCGTGCCCGTCCGAGGACTCCATCGAGCCGCCCTACCTGCACGCCCGTCTCTGGGAGACCGACCCGGTCAAACGCGGCACGCCCGCGCCGTTCGCGCTGCTGGAGCACTCGCCGCCGGTCGACCTGCTCGACGACGAGTACCCGTTCAGGCTCACCACGGGCCGCCGCCTCGACTCCTACAACACCGGCGTCCAGTCGTCGGGGTTCGCCTCGCCGCTCAGGCGGGGCGAGACGATCGAACTGTGTCCCGAGGACGCCTCGCGGCTCGGCCTGGTGCGGGGCGAGGAGGTCAGGATCAGCTCCAGGCGCGGCACGGTGGTCGCGCCGGTCTACATCGATCCGGCTCTCAGACCTGGCCTGGTGTTCATGACCATGCACTTCCCCGACGAGGTCGACACCAACGCCCTGACGATCGAGGCCACCTGCCCGATCGCGGGCACGGCGGAGTTCAAGGCGGCCGCCGTACGGATCGAAAAGGTGGCCTGATGGACCTGCACTTCGGCGACGCCGAGCTGACGGCGGAGGAGCGGGCCGCGGTGGACGGGCTGCTCGGCCCGCCCGCGACGGCGTGGGAGGGCGGCGACCGCACCGAGGCCGACCTGCGCTTCGCCGCGCGCGCGGAGCAGGCGCGCGACCGGCTGCTGCCCGCGCTGCACGCGGTCAACGACAGGGTGGGCTGGATCAGCGAGGGCGCGCTGGCCTACATCTGCCGGCGCCTGACGATCCCGCCCGCGGAGGCGTACGGGGTGGCGAGCTTCTACTCCCTCTTCTCCCTCGAGCCTCGGCCGCCGAGGGTGCTGCACGTGTGCACCGACCTGGCGTGCCTGGCGAAGGGCGTGCGGGAGGCGCGGGAGGGCGTGCCCAGCCCGTGCCTCGGCCTGTGCGAGCGCGCCCCTGCCGCGTTGGCGCTGGAGGCGGGCGAGGTCCCCAGCGCCACGGTGTACGGCGGAGGCATGGAGGAGCGCCCCGAGCCGCCGGTCGCCGACGCGGTTCCGCAGGCGGGCGAGCCTGGCCTCGTCCTGCTGAGAAGGGTCGGCGTGGTGGACCCTTCGAGCCTGGACGACTACCGGGCCAACGGCGGCTACCAGGCTCTGCGCCGGGCGTTCGAGCTGGGTCCCGCGGGTGTGATCCGCGAGGTGAGCGACGCGGGCCTGGTCGGCAGGGGCGGCGCGGCCTTCCCGACGGGCCGCAAGTGGGACGCGACGGCCCGCCAGCCCGACCAGCCGCACTACCTGGTCTGCAACGCCGACGAGAGCGAGCCTGGCACGTTCAAGGACCGCGTGATCATGGAGGGCGACCCGTACGCGCTGCTCGAGGCCATGACGATCGCGGCGTACGCCACGGGCTGCCGCAAGGGCTACCTCTACATCAGGGGCGAGTACCCGAGGGCGACCGCGGCACTGGAGACCGCGATCAGGACCGCCAGGGCGAGGGGCCTGCTCGGCGGCGACATCCTCGGCCATGGCTTCGAGTTCGACATCGAGCTGAGGAAGGGCGCGGGCGCCTACATCTGCGGCGAGGAGACCGCGATCTTCAACTCGATCGAGGGCTACAGGGGCGAGCCGCGCACCAAGCCGCCGTTCCCCGTGGAGAAGGGGCTGTTCGGCAAGCCGACCGTCGTCAACAACGTCGAGACCTTGGTCAACGTCCTGCCGATCCTGCTGACCGGCGGCTCGGACACCAAGCTGTTCTGCGTCTCGGGCAGTGTCGGCAGGCCCGGCGTCTACGAGCTGCCGCTCGGCACGTCGCTGCGCGAGCTGCTCGACCTCGCGCTGCCGACGGGCAGGCTGAAGGCGGTACTGCTGGGCGGAGCGGCCGGTTCCTTCGTCACCGACCTGGACGTCCCGCTCAGCTTCGAGGGCACCAGGGCCGCGGGTGCGACGCTCGGCTCCGGCGTGGTCATGGTGCTGGACGAGGAGGTGGACCTGCCGGCGTTCCTGGTCAGGATCGCGGAGTTCTTCCGTGACGAGTCCTGCGGCCAGTGCGTGCCGTGCAGGGTGGGCACCGTCCGTCAGGAGGAGGCGCTGCACCGGCTGAGTTCGCGGCGCAGCGAGTCCGACCTGGTGTTGCTGCGCGAGGTCGGCCAGGCCATGCGCGACGCCTCGATCTGCGGTCTTGGGCAGACCGCGTGGAACGCCGTCGAATCGGCCATCGACCGCCTGGGAGCGTTCAAGTGATCCCTCTTCAGCCGCCGCGCCGCCTGATCGACGTGGAGATCGACGGCGAGGCCGTCCGGGTGCCCGAGGGCTCGACCGTCCTCGACGCCTGCCGTACCGCGGGCAAGGACATCCCGACTCTCTGTCACGGCGACACGCTCACCCCGAAGAACGCCTGCAGGGTCTGCGTCGTCGAGGTGGAGGGGTCGAGGACGCTCGCGCCCGCCTGCTCGAGGAAGGCCGAGCCCGGCATGGTCGTCGGTACCGGCACCGAGCGGGCCAGGCACAGCCGCAAGGTGGTGCTGGAGCTGCTGGCCTCCTCGGCCGACCTGTCGACGACGCCGCGCGCCAAGGAGTGGATGGCGGAGTGCGGCGCCGACCCCGCCCGCTTCGGCGAGGAGGCGGCGACGGTCGAGCAGCCCGCCAAGGTGGACAACGATCTGTACGTCCGCGACTACGCCAAGTGCATCCTCTGCTACAAGTGCGTGGACGCCTGCGGCGAGCAGTGGCAGAACTCGTTCGCGATCAGCGTCGCGGGCAGGGGCTTCGACGCGACGATCTCGACGGAGTTCGACGTGGCGCTCACCGACTCGGCGTGCGTCTACTGCGGCAACTGCGTCGAGGTCTGCCCGACGGGGGCGTTGTCGTTCAAGACGGAGTTCGACATGCGCGCCGAGGGCACGTGGGACGAGTCGGCCCAGACGCAGACCACCACGATCTGCAGTTACTGCGGCGTCGGCTGCAATCTGACCTTGCACGTGCAGGACAACAAGATCGTCAAGGTCACGTCCCCTCACGACAACCCGGTCACCCACGGAAACCTCTGCATCAAGGGACGCTTCGGGTACGGCTATGTATAGGACGAAGAAACGGCAGATCACACAGATCAGGGCGCACGTCCCGAGCAGGAGGCGGGACTCCCTGGCCGCCGAGGAGCCGTTGGAGATCAGGGTCGAGGGGCGGCCGCTGACGATCACCATGCGCACGCCCGGCGACGACTTCGACCTGGCCGCCGGGTTCCTGGTCGGCGAGGGCACGATCGCCTCGCCCGACGACGTCACGACCATGCGCCACTGCGCCGACCTCGACACCTACAACGTCCTCGACGTACGGCTGGCGGCCGGTGTGCGACCTCCCGAGGCCCGCAACTTCTACACCACCTCCTCCTGCGGCGTCTGCGGCAAGGCCTCGCTGGAGGCCGTCCGCACGGTGGCCAGGTGGAGCGCCCGCGAGGATCCCGTTCAGCTCGACAGTTCCGTGCTCGAAGTTCTTCCCGACCGGCTGCGCGCCGCCCAGCGCGTGTTCGACAGGACCGGCGGGCTGCACGCCGCGGGGCTGTTCACCGCCGAGGGCGAGGCGCTGTGCGTCCGCGAGGACGTCGGCAGGCACAACGCCGTCGACAAGCTGGTCGGCTGGGCACTGCGCGAAGGACGCCTCCCTCTCGCGGGGACGGTGCTGATGGTCTCCGGGAGGGCCTCCTTCGAGCTGGTGCAGAAGGCCGTCATGGCGGGCATCCCCGCTCTCGCCGCCGTCTCCGCCCCCTCCTCTCTCGCGGTGGAGCTGGCGGCGGAAGAAGGACTGACGCTCGTGGGTTTCCTCAGAGGCGACTCGATGAACGTCTACACCGGCGAGCACCGGCTCACCCTGATGGGCTCGGGCCACGGCTCGGCCCGGGCGGCAGGCCCAGGGTGACAGGGGATGCCGGTCGGCGCGCCGGGCCCCCTGCCGTCGCCGGCATCCCCAGGAGACTTTGACAACCATTTTCATTCTGGGCCATACTGACGGATGTGATGCCCCTTAAGACCCGTTTTCTCACTCTGTTGACCGGTGGAACGCTCCTGGTCACCGCCGCCGCCTGCGGGTCAGGCGCCGCCGAGACCTCGCCCGCCGCCGTGAAGCCCGGCGAAAAGGCTAAAGTCATGGCCGCCTTCTATCCGCTGCAGTGGCTGACCGAGCAGATCGCAGGCTCCGACGTCACCGTCGAGACGCTGACCGCGCCGGGGGTCGAGCCGCACGACCTGGAGCTGACGCCCCAGCAGGTCGCCGACGTCGGTGGGGCCACGCTGACCGCCTACATCAAGGGCCTGCAGCCCGCGGTGGACGAGGCGGTCGAGCAGAACGCGGGCGACAAGGGGTTCGACGCGGCCGGCGCCGTACCGACGCTGCCCGCGGTGGAGGCGGCGGCCGAAGAGGCGGAGGGGCACGAGCACGAGGTCGCCTACGACCCGCACCTGTGGCTCGACCCGAGCAGGTTCGCGGGGGTGGCCACCAAGCTGGGTGAGCGGCTCGCCGCGATCGACCCCGCGCACGCGCAGGCCTTCAAGGACCGCGCCGCCAAGACCGCCGCCGCGCTCACCGCGCTCGACCAGGAGTTCGCCAAGGGGCTGGGCACCTGCTCCACCAGGTCGATCGTGACCGCGCACGAGGCGTTCGGCTACCTGGCGGACCGCTACAAGCTCAAGCAGGTCGGCATCACGATGGACCCCGAGGCCGAGCCGTCGCCCGCCCGCATCGCGGAGGTCTCCAAGGTCGCCAAGGCCGAGAACGTCACTACCATCTTCACTGAGGCCCTCGTCAGCCCCAAGGTCGCCGAGGTCCTCGCCAATGAGGTGGGGGCGAAGACCGCGGTGCTCGACCCCATGGAGAGCCGCCCGTCCGGCGGCGACTACCTGTCGGCCATGCGCCAGAACCTCTCCACCCTGCGAACCGCACTGGGATGCACAGCGTGACAGCAGTATTCGACATGACCGGCGGCCAGGTGACCCTGGACCGCCGGTCCGTGCTTCGCGGCGTGGATCTGACCGTCTGCTCCGGCGAGGTCGTCGCCATCATGGGAGCCAACGGATCGGGCAAGTCCACCCTGGTCAGGGCCATGCTCGGCCTCACCCCCCTGTCGGGGGGCCAGACCCTCCTGTACGGCAGGCCGCCCGCGAGGTTCCGCGAGTGGTGGCGCGTCGGCTACGTGCCCCAGCGGCTCCAGGTCGGCGGCGGCGTGCCCGCCACCGTCCGTGAGGTCGTCGCGTCGGGCAGGATCGCGCGCCAGCGTCGCCTGCGCCCGACCACGGCCGCCGACCGCAGGGCCGTCGAGACCGCGTTGGAGTACGTCGCCCTCGCCGACAGGGCGGGCGACTCGGTCCAGAACCTGTCCGGCGGCCAGCAGCAGCGCGTGCTCATCGCCCGCGCCCTCGCCGGCGAGCCCGACGTGTACGTCATGGACGAGCCCAACGCGGGTGTCGACGCCGGCAGCCAGCGCCTGCTCGCCGACACCCTCACCACGCTGGTGGCAGGAGGAAAGACGATCGTGCTCGTCATGCACGAGCTGGGCCCGCTCGAGCCGCTCATCACCAGGGGCGTCGTCGTCCGCGACGGCGTGATCGCCCACGACGGGGTGCCGCCGCGGCCCGAGGGCGACTGCGCCAAGCCGGGGCACGAGCACGTCCACCCCCACGCCGAGGAGCCCGTCGGGGGACCGCTGGCCGGTTGGAGGGCGGAGGCGTGATCGAGCTGCTCCAGCTTCCCTTCATGCAGCGGGCGGTGATCGCCGCGCTGCTGGTGGGGCTCTGCGCGCCGCTCGTCGGCACCTTCATCGTGCAGCGCCGCCTCGCCCTGCTCGGCGACGGCATCGGCCACGTGGCGCTGACCGGCGTGGCGCTCGGCTTCCTCACGGGGACCGCGCCCGTGCTGACCGCCGTGCTGGTGTCGGTCGTCGGGGCCGTGGCCATCGAACTGGTACGGGCTCGCGGCCGTACCAGCGGCGACGTCGCGCTGGCGCTGCTGTTCTACGGCGGCATCGCGGGCGGCGTGATGCTGATCTCGATCGCGCCCGGCGGCAGCAACTCCAAGCTGACCTCGTACCTGTTCGGCGCGATCGCCAGCGTGACCCGCGAGGACCTGTGGGTCATCGGAGCGCTGGCCGTCGCCGTGATCGCGGTCGTGGCGGTCTTCGGCAGGGAGCTGTTCGTGCTCTGCCAGGACGAGGAGGTGGCCAAGGCCAGCGGGCTGCCGGTGCGGTTCCTGAGCCTGCTCATCGCCGTCACCGCCGCGCTCACCGTCGTGATCGCCATGCGCGTGGTGGGGCTGCTGCTGGTCAGCGCGCTCATGGTGATCCCTGTGGCCACCAGCCAGCAGTTCACCAGAGGCTTCAGGGCCACCATGCTGCTGTCGATGGTCTTCGGCGTCGTCGCGGCCGTGGGAGGGCTGCTGAGCTCCACCTTCTCCGCCAAGGTGCCGCCGGGCGCCGCCATCGTGCTTCTCGCTCTCGCCGGCTTCGTGCTGGCCCTCGGGGTCGGTAGATTCGTACGGCGAGGCCGAACCCAGGAGAGCAACCCATGACCACACGTCGCGATGCCGTGCACGACACCCTTCGCAGGAGCGACGGTTTCCGCAGCGCGCAGGACGTCTACGCCGAGATGCGCTCCGACGGCGCCAAGATCGGCCTGACCACGGTCTACCGGGCACTTCAGGCGCTGGCCGACGGCGGCAAGGTCGACGTGCTGCGCACCGACGACGGGGAGTCGGTCTACCGGGCCTGCGCCAGCGGCGACCACCACCATCACCTGGTGTGCCGCCACTGCGGCCGTACGGTCGAGGTGGCCGGGCCCGACGTCGAGCGCTGGGCCGAGGCGGTCGGCGCCGATCACGGGTTCACCGAGGTCACTCACACCGTCGAGGTCTTCGGCACCTGCGCCTCCTGCTCGGCCGCCGTACGCGCTTCCTGAATCCCGCGCGGTCGGAGCGGGCGCGAACGGGTATGTGAACCTGTGGAAGGCCCCTTGCACGCCGTGCGGGAGATACGCTGTGCCCCCACGCTGGAGTAGGCCACGACAGGAGCTGACATGCCGTTCGGCCATGACATGGTGTATTCGCTCGCCACCGTCGTCGAGCTGGTGAACACCTCACCGGCGACCGGAGGCGACGAAGGCCTCAGCGACCTCGACGACCTCGCCGAGTTCGTCAGGGCGCGCCAGGTCAGTGGCATCCAGACCCTCACCCAACGCGACCTGGGGCAGGTCAGGATGCTGCGCGAGGACCTTCACCGGGTCTTCACCGCGCCCGACCAGGCCGGCGCGCTTCGGCTGGTCAACGCGCTGCTCGCCGACACCCGCATCACGCCGCGCCTGACCGAGCACGACGGTCACCCGATCCACATGCACTACTTCGCGCCCGACGCCTCGCTGGCCGAGCACCTGGCCGCCGACTGCGGGATCGCGCTCGCCCACCTGCTGGTCGAGGACGAGTGGGAGCGGCTGCGGACCTGCTCGGCGCCCGACTGCGACCACGTCTTCGTCGACGAGTCGCGCAACAGATCGCGGGTCTACTGCGACAGCCGTACGTGCGGCAACCGCATGCATGTCGCCGCATACCGGGCGCGGCGCCGGGCATGATGGTCCGGTGACAACCGACGAGGTCCGGGACGAGGTCTCGCTGACCAATCTCGACCAGCCGCTGTTCGACGACGCGGGCGTGACGAAGCGGGACCTGGTCGACTATCTCGACGCCATGCACGACCGCATGCTGCCCGTGCTGCGGGAGAGACCCCTGTCGGTGGTCAGGGTCCGTGCGGGTCAGGCGCCGTTCATGCAGAAGAACGTGCCCTCCTACGCGCCGCCGTGGATCCGTACGGTCACGCTGTGGGCGGAGACGTCGCGGCGGGAGGTCTCCTACGCGCTGTGCGACGACCGCAGGACCCTGCTGTGGTTCGCCAACCAGCGCGCGGTGGAGTACCACCCGACGCTGGTGCGGGCGGCCGACTGGGAGCACCCCACCCACCTCGTGCTCGACCTCGACCCACCGGCCGGCGACGACTTCCCCATCGTGGTGCGCGCCGCCGGGCTGATCCGCCGGGCGCTGGACGACGCCGGCCTGGCCGGGGCGGTCAAGACCAGCGGCGCGAAGGGGCTGCACGTCTTCGTCCCGCTCGAGAAGGGCGTGGCGATGGCGGACGCCGCCGCCGCCACCCGGGCCCTCGCCGCGCGGGCCGAGCGTCTCGACCCCGCCATCGCCACCACGGCCTTCATCAGGGAGGACCGCGAGGGCAAGGTGTTCCTCGACTCGACCAGGGCGGGCGGGGCGACGGTCGTGGCCGCCTACAGCCCCCGCGTCCGGCCCGGCGCGACCGTGTCATTCCCCGTGGCGTGGGAGGACCTCGATCGGGTCACGCCCGCCGACTTCACCATCCGCACCGCCGCCGAGCTGGCAGGCGACGGCGACCCGTGGGCCGAGCTCATGCCCGAGCCTCAGCGGCTGCCCGCCGACCTCGTCGAGGAAGGGCACACCATCCCCGTCGCCAGGGTGCAGGCCATGCACGAGGGCAAGCGCAGGGCCCGAGCCCGCCGGGGCTGAGCCTTCGCCTCAGCCTGCCGGCGGCGCGGCCACCTGGTTGGGGACCGCTCCGCCGTACCGCCTGTCGCGCTTGGCGAAGATCTCGCACGCCTCCCACAGGTCCCTGCGGTCGAAGTCGGGCCAGAGCCTGTTGAGGAAGACCATCTCGGCGTAGGCCGACTGCCACAGCAGGAAGTTGGAGAAGCGCTGCTCACCGGACGAGCGGACGAACAGGTCGACCTCGGGGATGTCGGGCTCGTCGAGGTAGCGGGCGAACACCTTCTCGTTCACCTTGCCAGGCTTGACCCGGCCCGCGGCGATGTCGTGCGCGAGCTTGACCGCGGCGTCGACGATCTCGGCCTGCCCGCCGTAGTTGACGCAGAACTGCAGGGTGAGCGTGCGGTTGTTCCTGGTCATCTCCTCGGCGTCCTGCAGCTCGGAGATGACGCTCTTCCACAGCCGGCCCGGCCGGCCCGCCCAGCGCACCCGCACGCCCATCGCGTTCAGCTCGTCACGGCGGCGGCGGATCACGTCACGGTTGAAGCCCATGAGGAAGCGGACCTCGTCGGGCGACCGCTTCCAGTTCTCCGTGGAGAAGGCGTAGGCGCTCAGGTACGGGATGCCCAGCTCCAGCGCGCCCTCGATGACGTCGAACAGCGACGCCTCGCCCGCCTTGTGCCCCTCCGTCCTCGGCAGGCCGCGCTGCTTGGCCCACCGGCCGTTGCCGTCCATGACGATCGCGACGTGCTTCGGCACCAGGTCCCTGGGGATGGGCGGCGGCACCGCGCCCGAAGGGTGCGGGGCGGGAGGACGGACGTTCACCGTGCTGGTTCCCTTTCTACGTGGCGGAGAGAGCGGATGCCGTGTTCGAGGTGCCACTGCAGGTAGGCGGCGACCAGCCCGCTGCACTCCGCGCGGTGGCGCGTCTCGGAGACGTCCGCCGCGGCCCAGTCGCCGCGCAGCAGCGCCGTCATCAGGGCGAGGGTTTCTCCGGCCGGTACGGCGGCGCCCGCGGGACGACACGCCCCGCACACCGCGCCGCCCGCCACAATGGCGAACGCCCGCACCGTCTCGGCCCTGCACCTGGCGCACTCCTGCAGCGCGGGCGCGTAACCGGCGACCGCGAGCGAGCGCAGGAAGTAGGCGTCGAGCACCAGCCTGGGCTCGTGGCTGCCGTCGGCCAGCGTGCGCAGCCCGCCCACCAGCAGCAGGAACTGCCTGAGCGCTGGCTCCTTCTCGCCCTGGGTGAGGCGGTCGGCGGTCTCCAGCATCGCGCTGCCCGCCGTGTAGCGGGGGTAGTCGTGGGCCAGCGCCTCGCCGTACGGGTGAATGGTCTCCGCCTGCGTGATCACGTCCAGTGTGCGACCCACGTGCAGTTGAAGATCGACATGTGTGAAAGGCTCCAGGCGCGCGCCGAACCTGGAGGTGGTGCGGCGCACGCCCTTGGCGACGCCGCGCACCTTGCCCGTGCGCTTGGTGAGGAGAGTCACGATCCTGTCCGCCTCACCCAGCTTCTGGGTTCGCAGGACGACGCCCTCGTCACGGTAGAGACTCACCGCTCCAGTCTAGGGTGACCTTCGGGTGGACCGGCTTTGCCCAAGTCTCACTAGACTTTGACGCCTGCCCCTGGTTTACCTGTTGTTCGACCCCCCGCAACTGCCTCGAAAGGGTGACATGACCCGCGTGGTCCTGCTGGGCTCTTCGCCCGGCCCTGACACCGCTCCGACCGGCCTCAGGCTGGCCGCTCTACCCGGCCCCCCCTCCGTCGGCGAGCGACTGCGCGACCAGGCGCTCTCGCTCGACCCGCAGCCGGCTCTGATCGAGCGCACCGATCTCGCCACCGCCCTGCGCGCCCTCGCCGAGGTCGCCGAGTCGGCGCAGGAGAACATCCTCTTCCTGCCGACCAACTCGGTCATCCACGACGAGTTGATCTACCAGATCACCAAGGCCAAGCGCGGCGCCATCGCTCTCGTGGCCAAGGAGCCGCGCGAGGAGGACGAGAACGGCGAGCGGATCGCCTACGACGTCCCCATCGAGGAGGCCCAGCCCGAGATCGGCGGCAACAGTCTCGAAGGGCTGATGGTCCGCACCCGCGTCGGCAAGTCGCGCGTCATCTCGGTCGGCACCGCCCACCACGCCGTCACCAGGCCCAACGCCGTCCTGCTCGGCCCGCTGCACCTCAACGCGCGCCACGCGCCCGTGCTGGCCGAGACCTGCCGCGAGCTCGCCGACCTGGCCCACCTGTTCAGCCCCGAGGACGACCTGGTCCAGCTGATCGTCTTCGGCCTGGTCCGCAAGGGCGTCTCCGTCGGCATCCGCGGCCGCCGCGACCTGTTCTTCCGCCGCATCACCACCCAGGCGGAGGCCAACGAGGCCGCCACCGAGATGCACGGCATGGACGAGGACCGCGCCAGGCTCAACAACGCGGTCAAGGGCGCCGACGGCTTCTTCACCACCTATTTCGTCAGCACCTACTCCCGTTTCATCGCCCGCTGGGCGGCGCGACGCGGGTTGACGCCCAACCAGGTCACCCTGATCTCCATCTTCCTCGGCGTGGCCGCGGCGGCCTGTTTCGCCACCGGCCAGCGGCTCGGCATGGTGGCCGGCGGCGTGCTGATCTACTTCGCGTTCGTCTTCGACTGCGTCGACGGGCAGGTCGCCCGCTACGCCCGCAAGTTCGGCGTGCTCGGCGCGTGGCTCGACGCGACGTTCGACCGGTTCAAGGAGTACGTCGTCTTCGCCGGACTGGCCGTCGGCTACGTGGTCGCCGGCCACAGCGAGGACATCTGGATCCTTGCGCTGGCCGCGCTCTCCCTGCAGTCGGTCAAGCACCTGCTCGACTTCTCCTTCGGCGCGGCCAACCGGCGCAAGCCGCCGTCCCCGCTGCCCACCACGCCGCTGACCGCTCCCGACGACAGCGGCCTGCGCAAGGCGCTGGAGCGGCGCAAGGTCGAGCGCAGCACCGGCATCCGCGGCGTGCTCAAGATGTGGACCAAGGCGGGCAGGTTCCGCTTCGTCTACTGGGCGCGCAAGATGGTCGTGTTCCCCATCGGCGAGCGGTTCGCGGCCATCGCGATCACCGCCGCCCTCTTCGACGCCCGGGTCACCTTCATCACCCTGCTGATCTGGGGAAGCGTCGCCGCCGCCTACACCGTCACAGGACGCGTCATGAGGTCACTCGCATGATCACTCAGCCGCAGGCCAGCACCACCGCCGCTCCCGACCCCGACGAGGAACGGCGGCGCATCCAGACCGCCAGGCTGCTCGCCTACCGCGACGACGGCCCGCTGGTCCACACCCTCGCCCCGCGCCTCGGCAAGGGCTTCCCCCCGGTCCCGACGCTGCTGATCGCGCTCCTCGCGACCATCGCCGTGGCCGTCACCGGCTTGTCGCCGCTGATCGCCGTCGGCGTCATGATCGTGCTCGTGCTCCCCACCGGAGCCCGCGACCACCTCGGCCGCCTCGACTGGCTGGTGCCGCCGCTGCTGCGCGGCACCGAGTTCATCGCGATCATCCTGATCGGCCTGACCTTCGACGCGCCCAAGTGGCTGCTGTTCGTGCTGCTGTACGTCGTCGGCTACCACACCTACGACACCGTCTACCGCACCAGGCAGAGCATCTGGCCGCCCACCTGGGTGTTCATGGCCGGCCTCGGCTGGGAGGTCCGCCTGCTGATCATCGCGGCGGGCGCGGCGCTGGGCGTCCTCACCCCCGTCCTGTACGTGCTGACCGCGTACCTGCTCGTGCTGTTCGCGGTGGAGAGCGTGACCAGCTGGGTCCGGCTCGACAAGGCCTCGGCGCAGGCGAGCGCGGACGCCGAGCAGGACTTGGAGGCTTCGCCCGAGGAGGCGCTGGAGCAGGCGACCGGCGAGGCGGAGAAGGCCTGACCGCCGCCTACGCGACAAGCTGACGGGGGAGCTCCGGCTCCCCCGTCAGCTTTTTGTGCGATGACCTTCGGTTGCGGGGTGAGGCCCGCGGGCTTCGGGGTGAGGCCCTCCGGTCTCCGGTCTCCGGTCGAAGCTTTCAGGGTGAGGCCCGTCGGCCGGGACCCGGCTCCGGAGGAAGCCCTCGGGACGGGGAGCCGGGTGTCACGGACGGGTGGTGTCGGCCGCTTTGCGGGCCAGCAGGTGGGCCTGGGGGAAGCCCCGCCGTTCGTCCTGCTCCGCGGCGATGACCAGCCGGGCCACCTCCACGATCCCGCTCTCGCGCAGCAGGTCGGTGACGCGGTCGGGTGACCACCGGTAGGCGAGTGACACGGTGTGGTCGAACGCCTCGGCCAGTTCCGAGGGCACGTCGTGGGCCTGGAAGCTGAGCAGCAGATGTCCGCCGGGGGTGAGCACCCGGTGGAACTCGGCGAACACCTCCGGCAGCCGCTCCGGCGGGGTGTGGATGATCGAGTACCGGGCGAGGATGCCGCCCAGGGTGCCGTCGGGCAGGTCGAGAGCGGACATCGAACCCTCCGCGAACCGCAGGTCCGGATACGCCTGGCGGGCCAGCCCGATCATCTCCGGCGACACGTCGACGCCGAAGGCGGTCAGCCCGAGAGCGTGCAGGTGGGCCGTCACGTGCCCGGGGCCGCAGCCGAGATCGGCGACCGGTCCCGCGCCGGAGTCCTGGACGAGTTCGGCGAACACGCCGAGCATCGAACGGTCCAGCGGGTCGCGCTCGAGCTGGCCGCTGACGAACTCGGCGTACTGGACGGCCATCGAGTCGTAGGCCGAGCGGGTGGTGTGCAGGAAGTCCGGTCCGATCATGGCTGGGGATCGTAGTCCACCCGTCCAGGCGGCGCGCCCCAGGGCCTGCGGGGCGACGACGCCGCCGGCCACGGCACGCCGTGCCTGTCGCACCCAGGGCTCGGCGTTCGACATGGCTCCTCCTGCGGAGGTGGTGGGTGGGCGGAGAAGATGATCAGTCGTCGAGCGTCTGGTAGGCGGTGGTCCAGAAGTCACGGTGCAGGCGCGGGGTGTCGAGGGAGTCCATCGCCGCCTGGGTGAGCAGGATGCCGACGAGCCCCTCGGCCGGGTCGGCGTACGCGGTGGTGCCCAGCCCGCCGTCCCAGCCGAACTGGCCCACGGATGCCAGGTCGCGGCGATGGGTGCGGACGGCCATGCCGAAGCCGTAACCGCCGTGCCTGCCGAAGTGGTCGCCGAACGCGTCCTTCTCCACCTTCTGCTCCGGAGTGAGGTGGTCCATGGTCATCAGCTCGACCGAGGCCCTGGACAGCACGCGCCCCCCTCTGTGGGCCCCCTTGTTGAGCAGCATCCGGTAGAAGGCGTGGTAGTCGTCGACCGTGGAGACCAGCCCGTCGCCGCCGGCTTCGAAGGCCGGGGGCCTGCTGTACTTGCCGCCTTCGGCTTCGTCCCACACCGTCAGCTCGCCGGTCTCGGGGTTGTGCGCGTAGCTGGTGGGCAGGCGGTGGATCTTGTCGGCGGGGACGTGGAAGCCGGTGTCGGTCATGCCGAGCGGGTCGAGCAGCCGCTCGCGCAGGAACGTCTCGAACGACTGGCCCGCGACCCTGGGGATCAGGACGCTGAGGACGTCGGAGCCGGTGTGGTACTGCCACAGCGAGCCCGGCTGGTGCATGAGCGGCAGGCTGCCGAGCCGGGCGATCCATTCGTCGGGCCCGGCGGCGGGGGTGCTGCCGTCCAGGCCGAGTTCGCGCATGGCGACCTGGATGGGGTGGGTGTCCGGCGGGGCCAGGACCGCGCCGAAGCCGAAGGTGAAGGTGAGCAGGTCGCGCACGGTGATCGGCCGGTGGGCGGGGACCGTGTCGTCGAGGGGGGCGTCGATCCGGGTCAGCACCCGCCGGTCGGCCAGCTCGGGCAGCCAGGTGTCGACCGGGTCGTCCAGGCGGAGCCGGCACTCCTCAACGAGGATCATGACCGCGGCGGCGGTGAGGGGCTTGCTGAGCGAGGCCATCCGGAAGATGGTGTCGCGCCGCATCGGGGCGTCGTGGCCGGTGTGCATGGCGCCGATGGCCTCGACGTGCGTCTCGTCGCCGCGGCCGACCAGCGCGACCAGTCCCGGGATCGCGCCGGAGTCCACGTGGCCGGCGAGGACGTCGCGCATCCGGCGCAGCCCCGCCTGTGACAGACCCGCGGCACGCCTCTCCTCCCAGCGGCCCTGAGTCTCCCAGGCACCCTTCGTGTCCCAGGTGCCCTGCATGCTCCAGTTCGCGGACTTCGTCATGATTCTTCCTTTTCCAATTTGTTGCACACGTCGTTCTCGTATGCGAACACTGTACGCACGGAGATGGTCGTGCGCAACCATGCACGATGTACGCGGATGGACACCGGCGGCACGAGCGCCCGGGATTCTCGACGCGACCGGACACCGGTGAAGCCGCACGAGTCTCGATGTCGCCAGACAAGCCAGAAGATTTCCCGCTATGGACGCTGGATGACCGATTAGTGTGGGGATCTAGGGACACTCGGGCCGGAGACCGTTCCGGCAGAGCCGGGAGACGCGGATGGCGTTCTTGTCACGCCTGTTCAAGCGGGGGTCGGGCGATCCGCTCTCCGAACGTGATCACGAGCGGGAAGAGGCTCACCAGCAGGGCGTGAAAGACGCCCGCGAGCAGCCGTTACGCCACTTCACCGACGCTGAGTGCCAGCCCGCCTTCCTCTTCGAGATCAGGTCGCGGGCGCGGGAGCGGATCGCGCGGGTCGACCAAGGGGTGGCGGCTCGCCGTACGGACCTCTTACGGGAGGTCGGCCTGGCGCGGGAGACGGTGTTCAGGGAGACGGGGCGGGCGGATCTCCATCCCGGGGTGACACCGAACGGCGGGGCCGCGGAATCGGGGCGGGCGGCCGGTCGAGGTTCCGAGGGCGGCCGACACGACCCTCATGGCGACCATCCGGGGACCGGCCGCGCCCGGCCCGGCGAGGAGGATCCGTTCATCTCCATCGCCGAGGCCAGGCGGCGGCGGGCCGAGCGGGCGCGGCGCGAGGCGCTGCGGGAGGCGTCCGATCGGATCCACGGGGCGAGGTCGCGGATCGAGCAGCTGGCGCGGGAGTGGGACGGCATGCTCGTGGAACGCAACCACGAGGTGGAGGCGATCCACGCGTGGGCGCAGCAGGTGATCGCGGCCTACCGGCGTGGGGTGATGGGGGCGCATCCGCGGCGGGAGGAGATTCCGTCGCTGTGGAAGGGCGAGGTCGTGGCGATGGACTCCGTGGGGGACGGGGTCACCGCGATCTCCTCCAGGGAGGAGATCGGGGGGCTCCTGGAGGAGGTCGAGCACCGGATCGAGATCTGGCACAGCGAGGTCAGGGGGGTGGGCGAGCTTCCTCGCGGCCGGAGGTGGCGGGAGCTTCCAGCGGGAACTTCGGCCGACCTCCCGCGAGAGGAGCGACGGCGGGCGGACGGGAGCCCGCATGAGGACGACGTCCCGCGGGACGAGGGATCGCGGGAGGACGGCGGCTCGCAAGACGAGCGACCGCAGGAGGGCGGGAGCGTGCACGAGGGCGGGAGCCCGGACGAGGACAGGAGCCCGGACGAGGACGGGCGGGCACACGAGGAAGGGCGGGGCTCCCGCGACGGTTCGACGGGTCGGACTGGGGATGCGAACAGCGTGGGCGAGGCGCGGGGAGAACGATGAGGCGGGGGCGGTGGGTGGCGGGGCTGGTGACCGTCGGGCTGGTCGGTGCCGGAGTGGCGGGGTGCGGGACGGAGGCGAGGGCGGTCTGCGGGGTCATCGTGGACTCCACCAGCTACGCCGACCCGGCGGCCAGCCGTACCGATGTGACCTCCAAGTTGCCGGCCTTCGTGGACGGGTGTGACTGGGTCGGGTTCGCCGCGGTCACGGGCTCGTCGGAGAGCAGCACGTGCCGCGAGGACCCGGTCGCGGTGGCGGCGTCGGCGAGGGAGAACCCGAACGACAACCCGGTCGTGGAGGAGCGGATCCGCAAGCACAGGCTGACGCAGGTGCTGCCTCGCGCGGCCGAGCTGTTCGACTGCCCGGCCGAGGGTGAGGGGTCGGATGTGCTCGGGTCCTTCCGTTACGTCGTGAAGCAGATGGGCGCCCGGCGGCAGCCTGACGTGACGCACCGGATCATCGTGTTCAGCGACCTGATCAACAACAGGGGCGATCTGAACGTCAACAAGCTGGATCTGGGCGATGCGGCGAGGAAGCAGAAGATCAAGGAGCTCAGGGACGCGCGGCTGCTGCCGGATCTGACCGGGTACGAGGTGGCCGTCCATGGGTTCCTGCGCAAGAAGGGCTCGGATCCGGACCGCTTCCCGCTGCTGGAGAGCTTCTGGAGGGAGGCGCTAGAGTCGGCGGGAGCCGTCTCGGTGGATCTGCTCTAGCTCCCCGGTACGGCGGTGGCAGGCCGCCGTACCGGGGAGGTCGGGTTCACCAGCCGATGCCGATGGTCAGGCGGGTCGGCGGGTTGGCGTTGGGGAGGATCTTGACGCTGCTCTGGTCGTTGATGTCGTCGTAGGCGAAGCCGTAGGCGCGTCCCTGGAGCCCCACGGTGTGGAAGAAGCCGGCGTAGTCGTTCCTGGCGACACCCGCAGGGTAATAGCCCGAGGCGGTGCCCCACCAGGCCGCGGGGTTCATCGCGACGCCCCTGTTGAACGCGGCGCAGAACTCCGCGCCCAGCTCGAGTTCGACCGTGCTCATCCCGGCGGAGGCCAGCGCCCCCGAGCACTCCACCACGTCCTTGGTGGTGGGCTTGTTCAGGAAGTACGGCCCCGCCCCGTTCCTGGTGAATTGCAGGCGCCCGCCGGAGACCCGGCCGGTGAAGGTGACGCCGAGGCGGTTGAGCGTGAACTGGTTGGCGGTGTAGTGGTTCCACACCTGGTCGATGACGGGCTTGAGGTACTCGGACTGGCGGAACAGCGGTGAGGAGCGCGGTGCGACGATCCGGTGGTCGTTGACGAGGGGGCGGAACGGCGAGCCGACCGCGGCGGTGTAGCGGGAGCGGACCTGGTCGCGGGTGAGGGTGATGCCGACGGTCTCGTCGTATCCGATGGCGCTCTGCTGGAGCCTGGCGGTCATGGGGAAGCCGAACATGTCGACCTGCGTGGTGTTGCCGCCGAACGGGATGGCGTCGTGCGCGTAGGTGAACTCGTACCAGTCGAAGTGGACGTCCTGGTTGGGGTCGGAGGGGTTGGCCAGGTCGGGGCCGCCCCAGCCGCGGTTGTCGGGCGAGATGGGGATGTACATCGGCGAGCCGAGCGAGACGTACATCCTGGCGCCCTCGATGCGGCTGGGGATGGTGACGGTCGGCGCCTGGGCCAGAGTGAAGGACATGTCGGCGTAGTTGCGGCCGTTCTTGGTCAGGTGCCCTGGCGCGTTCTCCTCGGACTGATCGATGTGGGCGAGAGTGCCGTCGGACCTCAGGTAGTGCCACTCCCCCGGGGTCGGCATGCCGAGGATCATGATGTGGATCTGGCTGTCGGACCATCTGCCGGCGGTGTTGTTGGTGAAGGTGACGGGGAACGTGCCGGGGCCTGTGCCGCCGGAGCCGTTGTGCGTGTAGGTGAAGCGCGGCGTTTCGTAGAGGGGGCCGCCCTTCTCGTAGGTGAACCAGTACTCGACGCGGGTTCCCGACGACAGGTCGCCGACGGTCTTCTCCCAGGTGCCGCCCCGGTCGGTCATGCGGACGTTCTGCTGGGGAACCCCGCTGACCAGATAGTGGACGTCGACGAGCGAGGCGGGCGTGGTCGGCTTGAACCAGATCACGGCCGAGGCGGCCTCCGAGGGGGTGACTCCCTGGGTGTGGTCGGCGGCCGACGGGGCCGAAAGCGCGCCCACGAACGCGATGATCGATACGAGCAGGCGTAACGGCATGGCTCTCCTCTCAGGACCGTCCCGAGAGCGCTCTCTCACAGCATTCACACCCGTGTGCGCGGCTGTCAATATGGCATTGACATGACGGAAAAGCCATGTTCACATCAACCACAGAGAGCGCTCTCCCACATCCGCCCCCGCCCCGCTCGGAGAACCGCCATGCCATCGACATACCTCAGACGCCTGGTCGCGACCGTGGTCGCGCTCTTAGGCGCGGGAGCCCTCGTCGCCGCCGTGCCGCCGACCCCCACCGGCTGGAGCCTGGTGTGGGCCGACGACTTCAACGGCACTTCGGGATCTCTGCCGTCGTCGAGCAACTGGATCGTCGACACCGGTCACGCCTACCCGGGAGGACCGGGCAACTGGGGCACCGGCGAGATCCAGAACTACACCGCCGACCCCGCGAACGTCAGCCTCGACGGCTCGGGCAACCTGCGGATCACTCCGATCGGCAGCGGGCAGAACTGGACCTCGGCGCGCATCGAGACCCGCCGCGCCGACTTCAAGCCCGCCGACGGGCGCATCCTGCGCATCGAGGGCAGGATCCAGATGCCCAACGTGACGGGCGACGCGGCGCTCGGCTACTGGCCCGCCTTCTGGGCGCTGGGCTCGCCGTACAGGGGGAACTACTGGAACTGGCCGGGCATCGGCGAGTTCGACATCATGGAGAACGTCAACGGGATCAACGCGGTCTGGGCCGTACTGCACTGCGGCGTCAACCCCGGCGGCCCGTGCAACGAGACCACAGGGCTCGGCGCCAACAGGGCGTGTCCCGGCTCGACCTGCCAGTCGGCCTTCCACACCTACCGCTTCGAGTGGGATCGCAGCGTCTCGCCCAACCAGCTGCGCTGGTACGTCGACGGGCAGCAGTTCCACAGCATCAGCCAGGCCCAGTTCGACGCGGGCACGTGGAACAACATGACCGGCCACGCCGGCTACTTCCTGCTGCTCAACGTGGCCATGGGCGGAGCCTTCCCCAACGCGCTCGCCGGGCCGACGCCGACCGCGGCGACCGTGTCGGGCAGGCCGATGGTCGTCGACTACGTGGCCGTCTGGCAGAGCGGCGGCGGCACCCAGCCCACCGACCCGCCGACCGACCCGCCGGGCGGCGTCGACGCCCGCTCGACCATCCAGGCCGAGCGCTACCAGGCCCAGTCGGGCACCATGGTCGAGACGACGACCGACACCGGCGGCGGCCAGAACGTCGGCGCCATCGCCAACGGCGACTGGCTGCGCTTCGACGGCGTGAACTTCGGCGGCACGCCCGCGCGGCAGTTCGTCGCCAGAGTCGCCTCGGGCGCGGCGGGCGGGGTGAGCGGCCTGGTCCAGGTACGGCTGGACAGCCCGACGGCGGCGCCGATCGGCGACTTCGCGATCGCCGGCACCGGCGGCTGGCAGAGCTGGCGGACCGTCCCCGCCAACATCGCGCCGACGACCGGCACGCACACGGTCTATCTGACCTTCAGCAGCGGCCAGCCCGCGGACTACGTCAACCTCAACTGGTTCACGTTCGCGACCTAGCCGCGCGGCGCCGGGCCAGGATGCGCTCGGCCCAGCTGGCCGCCTCCGGGTCGCGCAGACCCTCGACCACCCCGCCGAGGTAGGCGGTGGCCAGGCTCTCGAAGCCGTTGTCCACCTGACGTACCCTGCCGGCGCGGCGGCGGTCGGCGGCCTGGAGGTGCTGGCCGATGCTCTCGGCGTAGCCGGCGTCGCGCTGATAGTCGGACTGGGCCTGCGCGCACGCGCGCTGCTCGTGGTCGCGCTTGGCACGCAGCTCGCGCAGCCTCCTGTCGTTGGGGTTGTGCATGCGCCTGCCGAGGTCGGCGGCGATCAGTGCGGTGGCCACGAGCAGGGCGAGCAGCAGGATCATCGTGGGCACCTGGCTCACGCCCTCGGAGGTGGGGCCGATGTCCTGGCCGTCCACGACGAGCGGCCTGACGAGGGCGTCCCTGCGCAGCACGGCCACGGCGACGATCAGCCCCGCCCAGACCAGGGCGACCGCGACCAGCAGCCACCTGCCGCGGGCGGGGCTGCCGTTCTCCTGCCAGGTGCGTAACGCCCTGCCGTACATGTGGGGCGCCACCAGCATGATCAGGGCGGCGCCGGTGGCGATCAACGCGGTCATCTCCACGCTGTCGCCCCACGCCAGGATGACCTGGTACAGGATGGGCACCTCGACGATCACCAGCAGCAGGAGCAGCACGGCGGCGGGCAGCCAGCGGCGGATCGCGGGCCAGCGGCTGCCCGACAGGGCGATCGAGCTCGGCCTGCCGTCGCCCGGCCGCCTGCTCGGCTGCTCCAGCTCGGTGACGCGCTGCTGGGTGTCGTCGAGGGTACGGCGGGTCTCGGCGAAGCGGCGCTGCGACTCGGCTAACTTGATCTTCTGCGACTCGAACGCGGCCCTGTCGTGCTGGACCTCGCGCTCGGTGGCGTCCTCGATCCTGCTCAGCTCGGCCAGCCGCTCGTCCTCGAGCTCGTGGAAGCGGGGGACGCTGCCGGTCTCCAGCGTGAGGGTGTCGAGGTGGCCCCCTTCGGCATGGGCCCTGCCGAGCTCGCGTTCCTGCCCCCGGCGGGCGGCCCAGTCGGGCAGGTGGTAGAGATCGCCGTCGTAGGCCACGGCGGGCGCGATGCGCGTGACCTCTCCTTGCTCGGCAGGCTGGTCCTTGAAGCGCATCAGGCCTCCTACGCGGTCCGCGTCCTTCGATGCTAAACGCTGATGTCGCGCCCATGGCGGACGTGTTCGCTGGTGTCACGGCGCGGCCTCGCCTCGCGCGGTGCCGAACCGCTCGCCGTACAGGACAGGCTGTATACAGGGGTCGTGGAACTGGATCGGTTGGATCGGGACATCATCGGGGCGCTGGTCGACGATGCCCGAGCGACATATGCACAAATCGGACAGCGCATCGGTCTGTCGGCGTCGGCGGTGAAGCGCCGCGTCGACCGGCTGCGGGACGCCGGAGCGATCACCGGCTTCAGCGCCCGCATCGCCCCTCAGGCGCTCGGCTGGACCACCGAGGCCTACGTCGAGCTGTTCTGCCAGGGCAAGACCTCGCCCGCCGCGATCGGCCTGGCCATCGCCCGGCATCCCGAGGTGGTCTCCGCCTGCACGATCACCGGCGAGGCGGACGCGCTGCTGCACATCAGGGCCACCGACGTGCGCCACGTGGAGCGGGTGATCGAGCGGATCGCGGCCGAACCGTTCGTCGTCCGTACCAAGAGCTCGATCGTGCTGTCCCGGCTGGTGGACGAGGCGCAACGAATCGGTGCCGCAGCGCCCCAAGACGCAACAGACCCACCCCAACACGCAATATCGGGCGCTTGGCCTGCGTAAACACTGTTCCTAGGCTGCTGACGTCCCCCTCTGACGAGTTGGAGCCGCAGCATGCCCAAGCACTACCTGATGTGCCGTCCTGACTTCTTCGCGGTGGAGTACGCGATCAATCCGTGGATGGATCCCGATGCGGGCGCCGACCGCGAGGTGGCCGTCAGGCAATGGGAGGGGTTGAAGGCCGCCTACGAGGAGCTGGGCCACCAGGTCAGCCTGATCGACCCGATCGAGGGGCTGCCCGACATGGTCTTCGCCGCCAACGGCGCCCTCGTGGCGGGCGGCAGGGTCTACGGCGCGCGTTTCGCCTTCCCCGAGCGGGCCGCGGAGGGCCCCGCCTACCTGCGGTGGTTCTCCGAGCGCGGCTACCCGACCCACGAGCCCGTCCACGTCAACGAGGGCGAGGGCGACTTCCTCGCGATGGACGAGGTGATCCTGGCCGGCACCGGCTTTCGCACCTCGCGGGAGGCGCACAACGAGGCGCAGGAGTTCCTCGGCCGCCCCGTCGTCTCGCTCCAGCTGGTCGACCCGCGCTTCTACCACCTCGACACGGCGCTGTTCCCGCTGCACGGGCGGAATATCGCCTACTACCCCGGAGCGTTCTCCGAGGGGAGCCGGAGCGTCCTGCGCAGGATGTTCCCCGACGCCGTGATCGCGGGCGCCGACGACGCCGAGGTGCTCGGCCTGAACGCCGTCAGCGACGGCAGGAACATCGTGATCAATTCGGAGGCGCACGACCTCCAGCTCGATCTCAAGCGGCGCGGATACGAGGTCATCCCCGTCGAGCTCGGCGAGCTCCGCAAGGCAGGCGGGGGTCCCAAGTGCTGCACACTGGAAATCAGGGGGGAGAACTGACTATGACCACCAGCGCAGAAATCATCGAGGTCAGCGAGCACCGCAGCGCGCACAACTACCATCCGCTGCCCGTCGTGATCCACGAGGCGCACGGAGCCTGGGTGACCGACGTCGAGGGCAGGCGTTACCTGGACTTCCTGTCCGGATACTCGAGCCTCAACTTCGGCCACGGCAACCCGAAGATCATCGAGGCGGCCCAGGAGCAGCTCAAGAACCTCACGCTGACCAGCAGGGCGTTCTACCACGACCAGTTCGCCACGTTCTGCGCTGGACTCGGCGACCTGACGGGCAAGGACATGATCCTGCCGATGAACACCGGCGCGGAGGCGGTCGAGACCGCCATCAAGGTCGCCCGCAAGTGGGGCTACCAGGTCAAGGGCGTGGCGCGGGAGCAGGCCAACATCATCGTGATGGAGGACAACTTCCACGGCCGCACCACCACGATCGTCAGCTTCTCCACCGACCCCGACGCGCACGCGGACTTCGGGCCGTACACGCCCGGATTCAAGATCGTCAAGTACGGCTCGGTCGAGGCGATCCGCGAGGCGATCGACGCCCACACGGTGGCCGTGCTGGTCGAGCCGATCCAGGGCGAGGCGGGCGTGCTGGTGCCGCCGGACGGGTACCTGACCCAGGTGCGCGAGCTGTGCACGGAGCACAACGTCCTGATGATCGCGGACGAGATCCAGTCGGGGCTCGGCCGTACGGGCAAGACCTTCGCCTGCGATCACGAGGGCGTCGTGCCGGACATCTACGTGCTGGGCAAGGCCCTGGGCGGCGGCGTGGTCCCCGTCTCGGCCATCGCGGCGAACCGGAACGTGCTCGGCGTGATCCAGCCGGGCCAGCACGGCTCGACGTTCGGCGGCAACCCGCTGGCCTGTGCGGTGGCCAACGCGGTGATCGAGATCCTCAACACGGGCGAGTTCCAGGCCAGGGCGGCCAGGCTCGGCGAGGTGCTGCACGCCCGCCTGGGCGAGATGGTCGGCAACGGGGTGGTGACCGTGCGCGGGCGCGGGCTGTGGGCCGGCGTCGACATCGACCCGTCCCTCGCCACGGGTCGCGCGGTGTCCAAGGCGCTGATGGAGCGCGGCGTGCTGGCCAAGGACACCCACGGCTCCACGATCAGGCTCGCCCCGCCGATCGTGATCTCCGAGGAGGACCTGCACCACGCGGTCGACCAGCTGGCCGACGCGATCGCCTCCTTCAAGTAGTCCCCCGGGTACGGCTCGCGCCCCGCGCGGCGCGAGCCGTACCGCCGGATCAGCGGGTGGGCGTCACTGTCACGGTCACCGCGACCGTGGGCTCTTCGCTGGGCTCCTCCGTGGGTTCGCTCTCAACGGCCGGCCGCTCGGGGATCGACGTCGGGCTCGCCGAGCGGATGGGAGTGTCCGTGGGCGGTTCGGCGCCCGGCTCGCCGGGTGTGGGCGTCACGGTCACCGTCGTCTCTTCGGTCGGAATCGGCGACGGCGACACGCTGGGCTTCATCGTCGCCTCGGCGGTGTCGTCGCAGCTGCTGTCATGCCCCGCGGTCGCCGCTTCCGCCGGGAGCGCGTCCACGACCGAGACGGCGGTCTCCGTGGTCAGTGCGAGCAGCGAGCCGGCGGGAGCGCCGACGGTCTTCTCGTCCACGACGGTCCCGCGCTCGCCCATGAACATGAACGTCGCGGGGTCGAAGATGAGCTGGTCCAGCATGCCGTCCTTCCCCTTGTGGCCGAGCGCGGTCCCCTTGCGGCCCGCGCCGTCCTCGA
This sequence comes from Nonomuraea mangrovi, assembly GCF_042681425.1. Taxonomy (NCBI): domain Bacteria; kingdom Bacillati; phylum Actinomycetota; class Actinomycetes; order Streptosporangiales; family Streptosporangiaceae; genus Nonomuraea; species Nonomuraea mangrovi. The sequence goes on from NZ_JBHUFV010000056.1 coordinate 39,138, forward strand.
CGCCCTCGGCGACCTCCACACCGGGCAGCGACCTGGCGGCCGTGAACAGCGCCTCGCGCTGCGCCCGCGGCAGGTACGTCTCCCTGATCAGGTCGCCCACCGCCACGAAGGGCTCGGAGTTGGTGCCCTTGGCCCGCTTGTCGAGGAAGGCGCGCATGCCGTCCGCGTCCGTCGGCAGCGTGGCCAGGAAGGCGTAGTCGTTGCGGAACGCGCCCAGCCGGTCGGGGCAGGAGGCCAGCTGCATCCAGTCCTTGCCCTGCCAGTCCTTGGCCTCCTCCGGCAGCGGCCAGCCGGGGAACTGCCTGGGCTCCAGCCCCTCGATCGACAGCAGGCCGTTGGCGCCGCCGTCCGCCGACCGCCACAGTTGCCGCTTGGTCCGGTACAGGTAGCGGCTCTCCTTCGTGCCCATGGAGTAGGCGCTGTACATCGTCTCCGACTCCACCAGCACGAACTGCCCAGGCTTCGGCACGAGCTCCTCGCCCATGCCCACCGTGACCGGCGACGCGGGGCGGGCCACCGTGCCGTCCCGCGAGCCTGAGGAAAGGGCGAACGCCACCCCGCCGACCAGCGCCACGGTCAGCCCGAAGGCTCCCGCCGCCTGCCAGCCGAGACGGGGAAACCGGAAGCCGCGCCTGGCCGTCGTCTCCTGCACCAGGCGGCGGCGGGCGGCCTCCCGCGCCTCCTGCGGGTACGAGGGGACGGCCGGCCGCCCCTCGGCGAAGATCCTGATCTCGTCATCCATGCTCGGGCTCCTCCTGGAAGGGATCGGTGCCGCCGAGGGCCCTGCGCACCTTCGTCCTGAGCCGGTGCAGGCGCGAGCGAACGGTGCCTACGGGGATGTCGAGTGCGAGCGCCACATCCTCGTAGGTCAGATCCGCCCACGCCACCAGCAGCAACAGGTCCCGCTCGGCCGCCGACAGGCGGGTGAGCGCCTTGGCGAGCCTGGGCTGAAGTTGCTCCGCGGTGACCCTGTCGGCGCTGCGCTCGTCGAAGGACCCAGGACGGTCGGGCGCGAGGCGCGCCATGGCCTGGGTACGGCGGCGCTCGGCCCGGCGGTGCTGCGCCACGACGTTGGTCGCGATGCCGTACAGCCATGGCCTGGCGTCGGAACGCGAGCGGTCGTAGCGCGCCCTGCCGCGGAAGGCGGCCAGAAACACCTCGCCCACCGCGTCCTCGGCCAGTTCGGGGCCGAGGCGCCGTGCGGCGTACCTGAAGATCTCGTCGGCGTGCCGGTCGAACAGGGTGGCGAACAGCTCAGGTTCACTCACTGACTGCCCGACCAGCGTCGCGTCGTCCAACGCCTGCGCCATCACCACGGGAGGGATTCCTTTCTGCGGTCAACCAGTACTTGGCCGCAGCCCGCAGTCCGGTTCCACCTACTTTGCCAGCCTCCATGCCTGGAGTCCCTCGGGCGCCTCGTCGGGCGCGAACCCGGCCGCGGTCAGCTCGGCCCGCAGCGTCGCCGCCGAGGGGCGGTAGGTGACGCTCTCGACGACGTCCTCGCTGATGACGGCGTCCCCGTGCCTGATCCGGTACGTGAAGCTCGCGGAGACCCGCTCGCCCTCGACGGCGTGCGTCCTGCCCCAGATCTCGTAGGTGTGCCTGCCGACCTGGTAGGCGGCCATCCGGGCGGGCTCGCTGGGCGTCGGCATGGGCCGCTCGGTGTAGTTGAACACCAGGCGCCCGCCGGGCACGAGCTGGCGGGCGAGGGTCTCCCACAGCTTCGCCCTGTCCTCGATCGCGTAGAGGACGGCGATCATCACCACCATGTCGACCGGCTCGTCGAGGTCGACGTCGAGCGCGCCGTACGGCAGGACGGTCACCCTGCCGAGGAGATCGGGGCGCCCCGCGAGCCTGGACAGCAGCACCGAGCGCATGCCGAGCGAAGGCTCCAGCGCGAAGATCTCGCCCTCGGTCGCTGCGGCGATGAGCTCGGTGATGAGGCCGGTGCCCGCACCGATCTCCAGCACGTCTCCCCTCACGAGCGGGGGGAGCTTCTCCCGCACCTCGGGCACATGCCCATCCTCATGCCAAAGGTCATAGAAGGGGACGGCCGCGGCGTACTGGTCAAAGGTCATGCACCGTTTCTAGCGGCTCCAGCGACTCGCCGTGCCACACCACGGTCACCCGGTCGCCGAACTCCAGCGACGCCAGCGCGTTCTGGAACAGCGGACCCTTGGTCACCCGCCAGTGGAACGGCGGGCGGGGGATGCGCGCGAGCGAGGCGAGCGCGCCGCCGATCAGCGTCGCGATGCCGAACTGGGTGAAGACGTTGGCCAGCCGCAGCACCTTGCTCAGCGGGTTGCGGATGGGCGAGCAGACGATCTGGTAGATCGGCCCGGGCGCCTGCGCCAGGTAGGAGTAGTGCACGTCGCCCGAGAGGATCAGCACCGGCTTGCCCAGCCGGACCAGCAGCCGCGCCAGGTCCTCGAACGAGCGGCGGAAGGCGCCCCAGTGCTCCAGGTCGAAGGCCTGCCTGAACCGCTCCGACAGCCAGGCGACGATCTTGCCCCACTTGCCGTCGCACAGGGCCTCGTTCCAGTTCTGCACGTAGTGGACGCCCTCGGGCAACAGGAAGGGGATCGACGAGCCGATGATCAGCCGGCCGTTCGCCTGCTCGATCTGGCCCTCCAGCCACTCCCACTCGCCCGGGTCGAGCATCCTGCGGTCGCCGGGGGTCAGCTGGCGGGCGCACCTGGTGTCGACGATGATCAGCCGGGAGTGTCCGAGGTCGCGGGCGTAGCTCCACCTGTTGCTGCTGGGGTCGGCGTCGGCCTCGGCGGCGAAGCTGTCGAGCGCCCCGGCGCCCTCGCCGCGCTTGAGCGCGGCCAGCAGCGGGTCGTCGGCGCGCTCGTCCGGCGACAGGTTGCCCAGGTGCTGATAGATCCAGTAGGCGCCGAGTCCCGACACCACCCTCCGCTGCCACCAAGGGGTGCGCGCCATCTTGGCCCGCCAGTCCTTGGAGGTGTTCCAGTCGTCGCGCAGGTCGTGGTCATCGAAGATCATGGCGGTGGGCACGGTCGACAGCAGCCACCGGATGTCGGGGTCGGTCCAGGCCTGGCGGTAGAGCTCGGCGTACTCCTCGAAGTCGGCGATCTCCTTGGCGGGCTCCTCGCCCGGCTTCCTGCGCGAGGCGATGAACTCCAGCATCGGCGCCGAGGGCTTGTCGGCGTAGACCTGGTCGCCGATCATCAGCAGCAGGTCGGGCAGTTCCCGGTCACTGCCCGCGAAGGCGTGCAGCACGTCCACGCCGTGCGTCGCGGTGTGCGCGGGGTCGTGGGGCACGCTGGTACGGCACGACCCGAACATCAACCGCGAAGGCCCCTGGGGCGGCATCAGCCTGATACGGCTGGGCCGGTCGACAGGCCACACCGGCTCACCGTCCACCTCGACGGTGTACTCCCCCTCGAAACCCTCCAGGTCGACGATCGCGTAATGGTGGCCGTGGACGCTGAAGGTAGGGGTGTCCCATCTCCCGCACACCGTGACGACACCGGGCTGGTCGGTCTCCATCCAGATGGAGGCCCTTGTTGAGTCGACGTAGCGAAGCATCGGACCGACGACCAGTTCAGGCATTCGTCCCCTTGGTGTGACGTTTCGGCGTGGTACTCGTGTCAAGACTGCCAGAGTGTCACGTTCCCCTCACGTCGATCTCCGGCTTGGATTCTTGAGCATGAGGATCAGCTCCGGGTTACGCTGATCACTACAGAACCGCCCATGGGACAAGCAATGGCGCTTTCCCGCTTCTGGGCGTACATAACAGGAGGAAGTTCTTCCATGACCGTCATGGTGCCGTCAAGGACGCCGGCCCTGATCACTCCCGGGCGACAAGCTCTCGACTCCGCTCTCCACCAACTCGGCCAAGCGGCCGAACAGCTCGGCCTCGACGACGGCCTGCACACGATGCTCGCCACGCCGCGCCGCTCGCTGACCGTCTCGGTCCCCGTCCGCCGCGAGGACGGCACGATGGACGTCGTGCAGGGCTTCCGAGTCCAGCACAACGTCTCGCGCGGCCCCGCCAAGGGCGGTATCCGTTTCCATCCGGCCACCGACATCCACGAGGTCACCGCGCTGGCCATGTGGATGACGTGGAAGTGCGCGCTGGTCGGCATCCCGTACGGCGGCGCCAAGGGCGGCGTCTCCGTCGACCCGACCGTGCTCACCACCAGGGAACTGGAGCGGCTGACCCGCCGCTACGTCAACGAGATCCTCCCGCTCATCGGGCCCGAGAAGGACATCCCCGCGCCCGACGTCGGCACCGACGAGCAGACCATGGCCTGGATCATGGACACCTACAGCGTCAACGCCGGCTACTCCGTGCCGGGTGTCGTCACGGGCAAGCCGATGACGCTGGGCGGGTCGCTCGGCCGTACGGGAGCGACCTCCAGGGGCGTGCAGATCGCCACCCTGTCCGCGCTCGGCCGCTCGCCCGAGGGCGTGACCGTGGCCGTGCAGGGCTTCGGCAAGGTGGGCGCACTGGCCGCGCAGTACCTGTCCGACGCGGGCGCGAAGATCGTCGCGATCTCCGACGTCACCGGCGCGGTCCACAACTCCTCCGGCTTCGACGTGGCCGACCTGCGCGCCTGGGTGGCGGAGAGCGGCGGCGTCGCCGGCTACCGCCACGGCGACGCGATGGACCACGCCGCGCTGCTGGAGCTGGACGTGGACGTCCTGGTCCCCGCCGCGCTGGAAGGCGCGATCACGGCGGAGAACGCGCCGAGGGTGAAGGCGCGGCTCATCGTCGAGGGCGCCAACGGGCCGACCACGCCCGAGGCGGACGAGATCCTCGCCGCGCACGGGACCACGATCGTTCCCGACATCCTGGCCAACGCCGGTGGGGTGATCGTGTCGTACCTGGAGTGGGTGCAGAACATGCAGGCCTACTCGTGGAGCGCCAACGAGGTCGAGGTCAGGCTGCGCGACCTCATGGAAGGCGCCTTCGCCGAGGTCAAGTCGGTGGCGGCGGCGCGCGGGATCACCCTGCGCCAGGCGGCCCACGTGATCGGCGTGGGCAGGGTCGCCGAGGCCCACCAGATGCGGGGTCTCTACCCCTGACGTGTGACGGGGTGGCGCGGGTGAAGGTCCGCGCCGCCCCGGTTCGTAGGATCCCCCTATGACATATCCCGATCCGATCTATTTCGACGACAAGGGCGAGAACAGCGCCGTCCACCGCCCTGCGGGCTCCGAGCCCGACCTGGTCTACCCGACCGGCAACACCGTCGACTACCTGGCCACCGGCGCCTCCACCGGTGGCCTGTTCGGTCTGTATCGCTGGAACATGGGCCCGACGCCTTCGGGGCCCGGACCGCACTTCCACAAGACGATCACCGAGTCCTTCTTCGTGCTCGAAGGCTCGATCAAGATCTACAACGGTGACCGCTGGCTCGACACCAAGCCCGGGGACTGGGTCCATGTCCCCGCGGGCGGTGTGCACGGCTTCCGCAACGAGTCCGGGGAACCCGCCTCCATGCTGCTGCACTTCTCGCCCGGCGCGCCGCGCGAGGGCTACTTCGAGGGCCTGCTCGACATGGCGAACATGAGCGACGAGGAGAAGGCCGAGTTCTACCTGCGCCACGACAACTACTGGCTCTGAGCACCCTGCCGTCCGTTCGTCTTCGTCAGACCCCGGCGGGTCACGCATAGGGGGCGGTGATGACCTCCATGTTGTGGCCGTCGGGGTCGTCGAAGTAGACGCCGCGGCCGCCGTACAGGTGGTTGATCTCCCCCGCCTTCCTGTGCGCGGGGTCGGCCCAGTAGTCCAGGCCGCGTTCCCTGATCCGCGCGAAGATCTCGTCGAACTCGGGCTCGCTGACGATGAAGCAGTAGTGGATCGTCCGGAAGTCGGCGGAGTCGAGGTAGTCGAGCGTGACGCCGTTGGCGGTCTCGACGGGGACGAACGGACCCCACTGCGGGCCCACCTTCAGGCCCAGGATGCCCGCGATGAACTCGGCCGAGGCGTGCTTGTCGCTGCTCGGCACGATCGTGTGGTTCAGGTCGACAGCCATGCTTCCACCGCACCACCGATCACCGCTCGTGGCAATGCCTCAGGGGTGCGGGCCCGCGCCGTCGAGCGCCCGCACCAGGCCCTCCAGGTGCGACATCAGCTGCTCGGTGCTGTCGTCGCCGTAGGCCGTGGTGATGAGCCGCTGGTGCTCGGCCACGCTGCCCTCCACCCTGGCCAGCAGGTCCCGTCCGCGCTCGGACAGGAACACCGCCACCCTGCGCCGGTCGCCCGCCGAGGGCCCCCGGTAGACGAGCGAGCGGTCGATGAGCCTGTCGACCGCCTTGGTGAGCGTCGGATGCGGCATCAGCACGGCCGCCGCGAGGTCGCCCATCGAGTGGCCGAGACCGTCGGCGAGCGCGCGCAGGATGCGCCACTGCTCCACCGTGACGTCCTCGGAGGCGAGCGAGGCCGCGAGCCCCCTGTTGACCAGGCGTTCGGCTCGGCTGAGGAGGTAGGCCAGGGACGAACCCAACCCGGTCGTCAGCATCCGACTGCCCCTTTCGCCCGCCACCTACCAGGGAGGATACTCGTCGGCGTGGCAGGGACCATCGCTCCCTTCGAAGCTCGGCTCTTCGAGACCGGCGCCCTCAGGGTCGGGCTCGTGGTCCCCGTGTCGGGGGTGCTCGGCCTGGTCGGCCCCTGCGCGATCAACTGCGCGGTGCTGGCCGCCGAGGAGGTCAACAGGTCGGGGGTGAACGGCAGGCCGATCGAGCTCGTGCTGATCGACGGCGGCAGGCCGCCGCGGGAGGTCGCGCGCGAGGTGGGCGAACTGGTCGCCACGGGGACGATCGAGGCCGTCGTCGGCACCCACGCCTCCGATGTCCGCATGAGCGTCGCCAAGGCCGTCGCCTCCCGGGTGCCGTTCGTGTACGCCCCGCCGTACGAGGGGATCGGGGCCGCGCCTGGAATCTACTTCCTCGGCGAGACGCCCGCGCAGCAGCTCGGTCCCGGGCTGTCTTACCTGCGCGGCAGGCGCAGGTGGTTCCTGCTGGGCAACGACTACGTGTGGCCCCGCCTGGTGCACGCCGCCGCCCGCCTCAGGCTCGGTCCCGCCGTCGCGGGCGAGCGCCTGGTCCCGTACGGCAGCGCGACCGCGGCCCTCGACGAGATCGCCAGACTCAGGCCCGACGCCATCCTGCTCAGCCTCATCGGCAGCGACCTGGTGCGGTTCAACCGCGCCTACGCCGAGAGCGGCCTGACCGCGGCCAGGCTCTGCGGCGCGCTGGAGGAGCACGGCCTGCTCGGCGTCGGCGGCGACGCCACCGGCGAGCTGTACGCCTCGATGGGCTACTTCCACGGGCTGACCACCGACGCGGGCCTGGCCTTCGCCGAGCGCTACGCCGGCCGGTTCGGCCCCGACGCGCCGATGCTCAACGGCCACGGCCACGGCTGCTACGAGGCCGTCGCCATGCTCGCCGCGCTGGCCGTCAGGGCCGGCACGCTCGCCGTGCCCGACGTGGACGCGGTCGCCGACGGCACCACGATCACCAGTGGACGCGGCCCGATCACCCTGTACGGCAGGCAGGTGCGCCAGCCGGTGCACCTGGCCAGGGCCGAGGGGCTGGACTTCCAGATTGTCTCTTCACGATGAAACCTTTTCTGTGGAAAGCTTTTGGGTATGACCTCACCCCCTGAGCCCGAATCCATCGAGAAGTTCGGCTACCGCCAGGAGCTGCAACGCTCGCTCAGCTTCGCCGACCTGATGATCTACGGCCTGATCTTCATGGTGCCGATCGCGCCCTTCGGCATCTTCGGGACCGTCTATCAGGCCTCCGGCGGCATGGTGGCGCTCGCCTACGTCATCGGCCTGGTCGCCATGGCCTTCACGGCCCTGTCCTACGCGCAGATGGCCCAGGCCTTCCCCATGGCCGGATCCGTCTACACGTACGCGGGCCGCGGCATCGCCGCGCCCGTTGGATTCATGGCGGGATGGGCGATCCTGCTCGACTACGTGCTCGTGCCCGCGCTGCTCTACCTGGTGGCGAGCGCGGCCATGAACTCGTTCGTGCCCGCCGTGCCGGTGTGGGCGTGGCTGATCGGGTTCGTACTGCTCAACACCATCGTCAACTACCTCGGCATCCAGATGACCGCGCGGATCACCCGCATCATGCTGGTGGCCGAGCTCATCGTGCTGGCCGTCTTCCTGGTGTGCGGCGCGATCGCGCTGGCCATGGGCAGGGGCACGGCCGGGTTCCTGACACCGCTCTTCAACCCCGACACCTTCTCGCTGACCGTGGTCTTCGGGGCGGCCTCCGTCGCGGTGCTGTCGTTCCTCGGCTTCGACGGCATCTCCACGCTCGCCGAGGAGAGCAAGGAGGACGCCCGCAGGCTCGGCCGCTCGATGGTGGCCGCCCTGGCGCTGGCCGCGGTCCTGTTCGTGGTGCAGACGTGGGTGGCGGCGCTGCTCGTCGTCGACGGGCAGAAGCTGATCACGGAGGGCGACCCGACCGGCAGCGCGTTCTACGACGCCGCGCGTTACGCGGCCGGCCCGTGGCTGAGCGTCCTGACCGCCGTCGCCACCGCCGTCGCCTGGGGCTTCGCCAACTCCCTCGTCGCGCAGGCGGCCACGTCCCGCCTGCTGTTCGCGATGGCCCGTGACCGGCAGCTGCCGTCCTTCCTGGCCCGTGTCGACCCCCGGCACAAGGTGCCGGTGAACGCCACGCTGGCCGTCGCCGCGGTCTCCCTGATCCTCGGCGTCTACCTCAGCACCCGCGACGACGGCATTCCACTGCTCAGCTCGCTGGTCAACTTCGGCGCGATGACCGCGTTCCTCGTCCTGCACGTGTCGGTGGTCGTCCACTACGTCGTGCGCAGGCACAGCAGGAACCTGCTCGCCCACCTCGTCGTGCCCGTCCTCGGCTTCGTCGTCCTGGTCTTCGTGGTGATCAACGCCAGCGTGGCCGCGCAGACGCTGGGCTTCGCCTGGCTCGCCGTCGGCCTGGTGGTCCTGATCGTCACCTATGCCATCGGCCGCAAGCCCACCCTTCCATCGGAGGTGTCGTGAACATCGAGCGAACCCGGCGCAGCGAGCGAAGCGAACGAGGAGTGTGAGCGAGTGGTGAACATCGTCTCCTACCAGCCCACCGCCGACGAGCTGAGCTACACCTTCGGCGGCCGGGCCGCGGTCGGCAAGGTACGGCCCGGCACGATCCTGGAACTGTCGACCGAGGACTGCTTCGGCGGCAGGGTCCGGTCGGTGGGCGACCTGCCGTCGCGGGTGTGCGAGTTCCCCTACCTCAACCCCGTGACAGGGCCGTTCCACGTGGAGGGAGCCGAGCCGGGCGACACTCTCGCCCTGCACTTCGTCTCCATCACACCCGCCCGCGACTGGGCGGTCTCCACGACCTTCCCGCACTTCGGCGCGCTGACGGCCACGCACACCACCGCCATGCTCCATCCGCCGCTGGAGGAGCGCGTCTGGCGCTACGACCTCGACCTGGCCAGGGGGGTGGCGGTCTACCAGGCGCGCAACAGCGACTTCAGCGTCGAACTGCCGCTCGACCCGATGCACGGCACGGTGGGCGTCGCGCCCGCCGCGAACGAGGTCAGGATGAGCATCACGCCGGACGCCCACGGCGGCAACATGGACACTCCCGAGCTGCGCGCCGGCGTCACGCTCTACCTTGGCGTCAACGTCGAGGGCGGCCTGTTCTCCATCGGCGACGGCCACGCCCGGCAGGGACACGGCGAGGTCTGCGGGACGGCGATCGAGGCCGCGATGAAGACCGTGGTCGCGGTCGAGCTGATCAAGGGCGTCGCCACTCCGTGGCCACGCCTCGAGGACGATCACCACCTGATGTCCACGGGTTCGGCCAGGCCGCTCGAGGACGCCTACCGCATCAGCCAGCACGACCTGGTCACCTGGTCCGCCTCGCTGACGGGACTGGACGAGCTCGACGCCTACCAGCTCATCAGCCAGGCGGGCGAAGCGCCCGTCGGCAACGTCTGCGACACCAACTACACAATGGTCGCCAAGGTCCCCAAGGTGGTACTCAAGGACCCCGAGGTGTACGGCGCGGCCCACGCCACGCTGTGTGACCTGGCAAAACGCTACAGCGCCCGATAGAGTTCGCAAGATCAATTCTTGGGGGAACGGGTGCTCAGGCTCGTGGTGGCGGCAGGGCTGCTCCTGCCGGCGGGAGAAGCCGCCGTCATGGACGTGAAGGACACGGCAGACCGGAGCACCGGCGTCTCCGGCTCGAGCGTCTCCGGCCTCGACGTGGCACCGTCGGACGCCGCGCCTCCGGCATCCGGTCTTCCGGCGTCCGGTGTGGCCGTACCCGGTGTTGCGGCATCCGGTCTTCCGGCGTCTGGTGTTGCGGCATCCGGTGTTGCGGCACCAGATCTTCCGGTTCTCCGCCTTTCGGCGCCCGGATTCTCGGTGGCGCCTCCCTTGGCGCCGGAGTCGTCGGTGGCGTCCTCGGCGGCGGGCCGTTCGGTGCCGAATCGCCGGATCCTCACCACGGGCGGCGACCGGCTCGGCTACGCCGGGGTCGCCCGGCCGTACGGGGGGTTGCGCCAGCTCGTGGGGATCCTGGTCAGCCACGACCCCGTCGCCCGCACGGACCTCGTCTGCGGGGCCGTCGTGCTCAGGTCACGCAGCCGCAGCCTGGTCCTGACCGCCGCCCACTGCCTGTACGGCAACGGCCACCGCTACAGCCGTGTCGCCTTCATGCCCGCCTACAACAGCGACGGCACGGGCCAGGCGACGTTCGGCGTCTGGCCCGCCGTGCGCGTCTGGGTGCCCAAGCGGTGGCGTGCCAGGCCGTACTCCGCCGCCCAGCTGCCCTACGACGTCGGCCTGGTCGGCGTGGCCGGCGGTGCACGCCAGCTGGAGGAGGTCACGGGCCCTGGGCTCAGGCCGTACCTCACCCGCAAGGGCGGCTCGCTGTCGCGCCTCGAGATGCTCGGCTACCCGATCAGCGGTGTCTACCCCGGCACCGACATGTACCGCTGCGTCGGCGACGCCACCGAGGGCGGTGCCCGCGGGCCCGGCGTGCTCGTCACCCGCAACTGCCACGCCGCCCCCGGCGCCAGCGGCGGTCCCGCCCTGTACGGCGGGGCGGTGGCGGGCGTGGTCTCGTCGTCCAGCCCGATGCGGGACGCGGCGGGGTTCACGGTGATGACGCGGCTGACCCCCAAGCCGTTCGGCAAGCTGTTCGCGGCCGCCGACCGCGCCATGCGCCCACGGACCTTCGCTCCCTGACCCTGCCTCCACTACCCCACAGGCCTCGGGAAGATAACGGGCGCAGGAGACGACGGGCACGCGGCAGACGAAAGGCGCGCGGGAAGGAAAGGCCCTGCGGATGAGGGCGGGCACGCGGCAGACGATGGGCCGGCGCGTCAGGAGACGAGCGCCGCCTGGCGCTCGCAAGCGGCGACGATCTCCTCGCACACCTCGTGCGTGGCCAGCGCGTCCTGCGCGCCCAGCACCTCGCCCGCCCGCACCGCGTCGATGAACGCCATGGTCACCTGCTCGATCCCCCGCTGCCGCGACACCGGCACCCAGTCGGGCCGCCGCGTCAGTGTCTCCCCCGCGGGGCCGTAGTCGACGACGTCGCCCAGGTTGACCACCCGCCGCTTCACGCCCTCGCCCAGCACCTCCAGACTCTCCTCGGAGGCCGCGCCGACCCTGTTCATGACGCCGTGGGCCATGAAGCCCTCTCCCGCCAGCTCCAGCACCAGGTGCTCGACCAGGCCGTCGCGCATCCTGGTGCGGATCCGCGTCTCCGTCACGGGGCCGGGAGCCAGGAACCGCAACGTGTCGACCACATGGATGAAGTCGTCGAACACCGCCCTCCTCGGCGTGTCCGGCATGACGGGGCGGTTCTTCTGCATGAGCACCAGGTGTCGCGACAGGTCGAGCATCCCCGCGTAGCCGGGGGCGTGACGCCTGTTGAAGCCGACCATGAGGGAGACGCGCTCGGCGGCGGCCAGCCGTACCAGCCGGCTGGTCTCCTCGAGGGTGTAGGCGACGGGCTTGTCGACGTAGACGTGCACCCCCGCCCTGAGCAGCGGCTCCACGATCTCCGGGTGCGCCTCGGTGGCCGCGTGCACGAACGCCGCGTCGACGCCGGCCTTGATCACCTCCTCGACCGACGTGTACCCGCCGGCCACGCGGTGCGCCTCTTCGAGCCGCCGCAACGTCTGCTCGTTGCGGGTGCACAGGTGCAGGTCGAGGCCGGGCTGGGCGGACAGCACGGGCAGGTAGGCCTTCTCCGCGATGTCACCGAGGCCGATCATGGCAATCTTCATGCACCGAGCGTAGTGCGCCCGCCGCCGCGTGCCCGCCGCCCCGTGCGCGCCTGGAAGAAGGGGCCCCGCGCCGCGGGGCCCCTTCTTCCAGGCGGTGCTTACTCGCCGAGTGACGCGCGCAGGGCGTCGTCGATCGGGGTGGGCTTCACCCCGAAGGTGTCGGTGAAGGCCGACGAGTCGAGCACGTACGGCTCGACGAACTGGTAGCGAGTGTGCCGCAGCTCACCGATCAGCGGGTTGACCAGCCCGATCGCCCGCACCAGAGGCCACGGCAGCCGGCTCATCCTGGGCGCGGGCCGTCCGAGGATGCCCGCCATCAGGGAGCCGATCTCGCGGAAGGTGCGCGGCTCGCTCGTCGGCACGTGCCAGGCACCGCCCCACGCCCGCTCGTCGCTCGCCGCGACGATGAGGGCCTCGGCCACGTCCGGCAGGTACGTCCAGCTGTGCGGCACGTCGGCGGGCCACACGAGCGGGATCGTCTTTCCCGCCCTGAGCGGCTTGATGAACCTGTCCCCCAGGAAGGACTGGTCCGTGGCGCCCGGGCCGAAGTAGTCGGAGCCGCGCACCTCGGTCGCCCTGATCCTGCCCGCCCGGTGCGCGACCTGCATGTCGGTCCACATCTTGGCCCTGACCTGCGCCTTAGGGTTGGTGGACGCCAGCGGCAGATCCTCGGTCATCGGCCCGCTGACGGGGCCGTAGGGGTAGAGGTTGCCCACCGCCGCCAGCACCGCCCCGCTCGACTCCGCGGCCGCCATGAACGAGGCCGCCATCGGCGGCCAGTCGGTGAGCCAGCGGTGGTACTTCGGGTTGACGCAGTTGTAGATGGCGTCGGCTCCCTTGGCGATCTCGGACAGCCTGGCGGCGTCCGCCACGTCGGCGGCGATCTTCGTGGCACCCTCGGGACCGCTGCCCGAACGGGTGACGACCACGACCTCGTGACCCTGCGCGATCAGCTTGCGGGCGACGTGCGGACCGACCTGACCGGCGCCTACGACGACGTGCTTACCCATGATCAACCTGCTTCCTGAGGAACGACGGACAACTTTAGACGCGACTCCCGGGCGGCGGCGCGCCCGGTCCAGGAGGCCCTCACCGTCAGCGCGGGCGGGCCGTGACGGTCAGGCCTGGTGCCAGACGAGGCGGAGGACCGCGTTGACGGCGAAGGCGGCAGCCAGGATCACGGCGGGGGTGAGCGCACCGGCGGCGTAGAGCGCGAGGGCCCCACCGCCGAACCAGGCGATCTCGAACAGGCCCCTTGCGATCCCCGTCAGCGGGTAGGTGGCGTTGGCGCCGCCGCCCGCCGCGAACAGCCCCCACAGCACTCCGAACAGGACAGGCGCGCCCAGACCCGCCACCAGCTTCAGGCCCCAGTTCGAGCCGGTGGTGAAGCCCCAGTAGCCGACCGCGACAAGGACGCTGAGCTCGAGGATGAACATCAGGGCCATGTTGGCGCCCTTGGCGATGGCGAGCATGTGAACCTCTTCGTGAGTGCCGTTCGCTTACGAGAGCAATGCTCTCTCAAGAGAGCGCTATTCGTCAAGAGCAGTGCTCTCGTATTTTGGCGGCGCTCTGGTAACGTGCTTCGCATGACGAGCGCTAGCCGTACCGCCAGAGAACGTGTCCGCGCGGAGCTGATCAGGGAGATCACCGACATCGCCCGGCGTCATCTGTCCACGGACGGCGCGGCGGGGCTGTCGTTGAGGGCCGTCGCGAGGGAGATGGGGATGGTCTCCTCGGCCATCTACCGCTATTTCCCGACGAAGGACGACCTGTTGACGGCGCTCATCATCGACGCCTACAACGCCGTCGGCGAGGTGGTCGAGCAGGCCGACGCGAGCCGCGCCCGGCAGGACTTCATGGGGCGCTGGCTGGCGATGTGCCGGGCGATCAGGGAGTGGGCGCTCGCGCATCCGCACGAGTACGCCTTGATCCACGGCACGCCCGTCCCCGGCTACCAGGCGCCGCAGGACACGATCGACCCCGCGGCCCGCGACGGGATCATGCTCGGCAGGCTGTTCGCGGAGGCCCAGGCCGCGGGCGCGATCCGGATACCCGACGGCACGACCGCGCCCGAGGAGTTCGCGGGCGACGCGGCCGCCCTCAGGGAAGCGGTCTTCCCCGGCCTGCCCGACGAGGGCATCCTGCGCGGGCTGCACGCGTGGACGTGGATCTACGGTGCGGTCAGCTTCGAGCTGTTCGGCATGTACAACAACGTGATCACCGACAAGGCGGCCACCTTCGAGCACGGCGCCATCTCGATCGCGCACTACGCGGGCCTTCGCTGACGGGGACGGTCTCCGGCCGGCGGGCGAACCGGAGGAGGCCGGAGCGCCCGGCACGCAGGAGGACGCCGAAGGGGCACGGCTCGGCGAGCCGTGCCCCTTCGGTGGGAGATCAGGTCAGCGCGAGGCGCGGTTCACCGCCGAGATGATCGCCTTGAGCGAGGCGGTGGTGGTGTTGCCGTCGACGCCCACCCCCCACAGCACCTCGCCGTTGACGTCGCACTCCAGGTAGGACGCCGCCTTGGCGTCGCTGCCCGCGCTCATCGCGTGCTCCACGTAGTCCAGCACCCGCACCTCGACCCCTAGCGCCGAGATCGCGTCGATGAAGGCCGAGATCGGGCCGTTGCCGGTGCCCGCGACCTCGCGGATCTCCCCGTCGACCCGCACGTCGGCGCTGATCCGGTCCTTCTCGTCGACGGTGGACTCGTGCCGGTGCGCCATCAGGCCGAGACGGCCCCAGCGGTTGGCGGGGTTCGGCAGGTACTCGTCCGTGAAGATCTCGAACATCGCGGCGGGCGAGATCTCGCCGCCCTCGGCGTCGGTGCGGGCCTGCACGACCTTGGAGAACTCGATCTGCAGCCTGCGCGGCAGGTCGAGCTGGTGGTCGGCCTTCATGATGTAGGCGACACCGCCCTTGCCCGACTGGCTGTTGACCCTGATGACCGCCTCGTAGGTGCGGCCGATGTCCTTCGGGTCGATCGGCAGGTACGGCACCGCCCACGTGAACGAGTCGACCGGCACCCCCGCGACGGCAGCGTCGGCCTCCAGGTGCTCGAAGCCCTTCTTGATGGCGTCCTGGTGGGAGCCGGAGAAGGCGGTGTAGACCAGCTCGCCGCCCCACGGGTGACGCGGGTGCACGGGCAGCTGGTTGCAGTACTCGGTGACACGACGGATCTCGTCGATGTCACTGAAGTCGATCTCGGGGTCGACGCCCTGCGAGAACAGGTTCATGCCCAGGGTCACCAGGCAGACGTTGCCCGTGCGCTCGCCGTTGCCGAACAGGCAGCCCTCGATGCGGTCGGCGCCTGCCATGTAACCCAGCTCGGCGGCGGCCACGGCGCTGCCGCGGTCGTTGTGGGGGTGCAGCGACACGATGATGGAGTCGCGGTTGGCCAGGTTGCGGTGCATCCACTCGATCTGGTCGGCGTAGACGTTGGGGGTGGCCATCTCGACCGTCGCGGGCAGATTGATGATCACCTTGCGGTCGGGGGTGGGCTGCCACACCTCGTTGACCGCGTCGCAGACCTCCACGGCGTACTCCAGCTCGGTGCCGGTGAACGACTCGGGCGAGTACTGGTAGCGGACGTCCACGTCGGAGGCCTCGGCCAGCTTGCGCACCAGCTTCGCACCCTCGACGGCGATCGCGGTGATGCCCTCCCTGTCCATCCCGAACACGACCCGCCGCTGCAGTGTGGAGGTGGAGTTGTACAGATGGACGATGGCCTGCTTGGCGCCCCGGATGGCCTCGAAGGTCCGCTCGATCAGCTCGGGCCTGGCCTGGGTCAGCACCTGGATGACCACGTCGTCGGGGATCCGGCCCTCGTCGATGATCTGTCTGACGAAGTCGAAGTCGGTCTGCGAGGCGGCGGGGAAGCCGACCTCGATCTCCTTGTAACCCATCCGTACCAGCAGCTCGAACATCTTGAGCTTGCGGTGGGAGTCCATCGGGTCGATCAGCGCCTGATTGCCGTCGCGCAGGTCGACGGCGCACCATCGGGGCGCCTTGGCGATGACCTGATCGGGCCAGGTGCGGTCGGTCAGCCTGACGGGCTCGAACGGCTGGTAGCGCTGGAAGGGCATGGAGCTGGGCTGCTGAGCGGTCATTTCACGGTCCTCGTCGGTCGAAAGGAGGCGGCCGACGCGCATGACTCGCTCCGCGACGAGGGAGCCGGCCTTCTAGAGGCCCCCGCCGCGGCAGCTAAGAAGCAGTCCATGCAGCACGTCAAGCACGTTACCAGACGCTCAGGAACGGCTGTGTCAAGGTCTCACATCGCGAGACACGAGAACGGAGAGACAGGTCACGCAGCCTTCGAGCTTCTCGAACTCCGAGATGTCCACCCGGACCACCTTCAGCCCCCGCCGTTCGAGCGAGGCGGCGGTCGCGAGGGCCGAGGCGGCCATCAGCACCGTGTGCCCGCCCAGCAGCACGACGTGGGAGCCAGCCTCCTCCTCCGGGACGAGCAGGTCCGGCAGGTCGACGCACGCGGGGTCGCCGATGAGCGTCCCGTCGGGCAGCGCGGTGACGGCCGACTTCAGGTGGAGCACGCCGCGCATCTCGACGGGGACGACCTCGCGCTCGGGCAGGTGCGCGGCGAGCTGGGCGATGCCCTCGTCGTTGGTCCTGGCCGACCTGCCGACGTAGACGCGCGAGCCGACCTGCAGGACGTCGCCGCCGTCCAGCGTGCCGGGCCCCTCGATGCGCCTGACCTCCAGGTCCAGCTTCCGCACGGCCGCCGCCACCGTCTCCACCTCGGGCCGCCGCTCGGGCGCTCCCGGCCTGGTCAGTACGGCGGTGCCCGCGCTGACCACGACCGCGTCCTCGACGAAGACCCCGTCGGGGAGGTCGTCGGCGCGCTCGACGTGCCGGACCTGCCAGCCGTGCTCGCCGAGCGCCTCGACGTAGCGAGCGTGCTGGCGGGCGGCCAGGTCCGCGTCGACCGGCTCGCGCGCGATGTTCGTGACGATGCCTTCGGCGAGTCGGGGACCAGGCGTTCTGACCAGGGCAATACCAGACATGGGACGATTTCTACCACGCTGTGACTAGAGTCTGATCCATGCAGGACAACGAGATTCTCAGCAGGATCAGCTCCCTCGTATCGGAAGAGCACGAACTGCGCAGCAGGCTCGCCTCGGGCGAGGTGACCACGGACGAGGAGAACGCCCGGGTCAAGGAGCTCGAGGTGTCGCTCGACCAGTGCTGGGATCTGCTCCGGCAGCGCAGGGCCCGCCGCGGTGTGGGCGACGACCCCGACTACGCGGCACCGCGCCCGGCCAACGAGGTCGAGAACTACCAGCAGTAGCGGCGGGCCGCCCGGGCGGAAAATCGATGGCGTTCGCGCAGGTCCGTGCGATTGCCTGACCTCATGGACATCCAGCGCATCGACTTCGACTCGCCCGGCGGGCTGCTGACCGGGCTCCACGACGCGCATCTGGCCGCCTACGCCCATCTTCCCGGCCCCAGCATGTCACTGCCGAGCTTCGTCAGGATGGTGTCCCGCGGCGCTCCCGGCACCGTGACGGAGGCGTGGACGGTGGTCGAGGACGGCCGGGTCGTGGCCGGGTACGGCCTGAGCCTGCCGATGGCCGACAACACCCATCTCGGGGTGCTGCACTCGCCCATGGTCGTGCCCGAGCGCCGCCGCCGCGGCATCGGTGCCGCGCTGGTCGGCCACGCCGCGGGCAGGGTCCGCGCGACGGGCCGCCGCCTGCTGCTCGCCGAGGCGGACGCGAGCGACCACGCCGACGGGTTCGCCCTCGCGACAGGGTTCCGGCCCTCGATCGGTGAGGCGCGCAGGGTGCTCGACCTGCGCACGGCCGACTGGGGCGCGCTCGAACGCATGCGGGCAGAGGCCGCGGGGCACGCCGCCGGCTACCGGCTCGAGCGGTGGTCAGGAGCTGCGGGCCCGGAACTGCACGCCGACCTGGCGCTGATGATGGAGGGCATGAACGACGCGCCGCACAGCGACGACGTCGACGGCCTGAAGTGGGACGCCGATCGCGTGCGGCTGGGCGAGGCCATGGACGTCGAGTTCATGCAGCACACCTACTCCACGATCGCCAGGCGGGCCTCCGACGGCGCCGTCGCGGGCTACACCCGCATCTACGTCGATCGCGCGGAGCCGGACGGCTGGGGCCGCCAGGCCGACACCGTGGTGCTGCGCGAGCACAGGGGACACCGGCTCGGGCTGGTGCTGAAGCTGGCGAACCTGTTGTGGTTCCGCGAGATGGAGCCCGAGGTCGAGCGTGTCATCACCTGGAACGCCCGATCCAACGCGCACATGCTGGCGATCAACGAGGTCATGGGATTCGAGCTGCTCGACGAGTGGAACCAGTGGCAACTCGAGGTCTGACCGGACCCGGCCGAAAAATTCATCCTACATTCGGTTGATTTCCGTTGTGTTAAGCGGACGTTAGATAACCGGTCATCCCCCTGGACGGAAGAACCTTCCGCGGAGAGCCTACGACCTGCAACGACTCTCGCAGGAGGTCCCCCTTGACGACACACGCACCCGCGCGCACCCCTTGGAAGGCGGTGCTCGGCGGATCGATCGGAAACCTGGTCGAGTGGTACGACTGGTTCGTCTACAGCAGTTTCGCCGTCTACTTCGCGAGCTCGTTCTTCCCGAAGGGCAACGCCACCGCCCAGTTGCTCAACACGGCGGGCATCTTCGCGGTCGGCTTCTTCATGCGGCCGATCGGCGGGTGGCTGCTCGGCCGCTACGCCGACAGGAAGGGCCGCAAGGCGGCGCTCACGCTGACCGTCACGCTGATGTCGGCCAGCGCGCTGCTGATCGCCATCGCCCCGACCTACGCCGCGGCCGGGTACTTCGGCGCTGCGGTCCTGCTGGTGGCGCGCCTCCTGCAGGGCATCTCGGTCGGCGGGGAGTACGCGGCCAGCGCCACCTACCTGACGGAGGCCACCCCCGCGGGCAAGCGCGGCTTCGCCTCCAGCTTCCAGTACGTCTCGATGACGGCGGGCCAGCTCGTCGGCCTCGGCCTGCAGATCATCCTGCAGAACACGATGACCGAGGAGGCGCTGAAGTCGTGGGGCTGGCGCATCCCGTTCATCGTCGGCGCGCTGGCCGCGGCCGTGGTGTTCTACCTGCGCCGCAACCTCATGGAGACCGAGGTCTTCGACGAGGAGGAGAAGGAGGTCAGGCGCGAGCGCGGCACGCTGCGCCAGCTGTTCACGCACAAGCGCGAGTTCTTCCTGGTCATCGCGCTCACCATGGGCGGCACGGTCGCGTACTACACCTACACGACCTACCTCACCAAGTACCTGTCCAACACCGCGGGCCTGGAGAAGACCACGGCGACGCTGGTCAGCTTCTGCGCGCTGTTCATCTTCATGTGCGTCCAGCCGCTGGCCGGCGCGCTGTCGGACCGGATCGGCCGCCGCCCGCTGCTGATCACCTTCGGCTTCGGCTCGATGCTGGGCACGGTGCCGCTCATGACCGCGCTGTCGGGTGTCACCGGCTTCTGGGGCGCGCTGCTCCTCTCCCTGACCGGCCTGATCATCATCACCGGCTACACCTCGATCAACGCGGTGGTGAAGGCGGAGCTGTTCCCGACGCACGTGCGGGCGCTGGGCGTGGCTCTGCCGTACGCGATCGCCAACGCGCTGTTCGGCGGCACCGCCGAGTACGTGGCGCTGTGGTTCAAGGACAGCGGCATCGAGTCCGGCTTCTACTGGTACGTCTCTGCCTGTGCCGCGGTCTCCCTGGTCGTCTACTTCACGATGCGCGAGACCCGCGACGCGGCGCTGTCCTCCCGCGAGCAGGCCGAGCCCCAGCTCGCCCGCGCGTAAGGAGGAGACCCAGGTTCAGGGACGAGATCCAGGAACGAGGCCCGGGAGCGACATGATGGAACGACGGACGCGTGCGACAGACCGCCGCGAGCCCGTGGTCCCCACCACGCGTTCGTTGTCACTACGCTCCTAACATGCGAGTTCTCCTCGTCGAAGACGACGACCGGCTCGCGGCCGCCCTGACCACGGCCTTGTCGCGGCACGGTCACCAGATCGTGCGCGCGGGGCTCGCGGTCGACGCCCTCCGTCTCTCGGGGGGCGTCGACTTCGTCCTGCTCGACCTCGGCCTGCCCGACATGGACGGGCTGGAGGCGTTGCGCCGCGTCCGCCGGGTCTCGGCCGTGCCGATCATCGTGGTCACCGCCCGCACGGACGAGCGCGAGATCCTGCGTGGCCTGCGCTCCGGCGCCGACGACTACCTGGTCAAGCCCTTCCGTACGGCGGAGCTCATGGCCCGCATGGAGGCCGTCGTGCGCCGCGGCACCCGCCCCATGCCGGCGAGGGACCATGTGATCACGGTCGGCGACGTGCGGATCGACCTGGGGACCCGCCAGGTGAGCGTGGGCGGCGAGCCGGTGACGCTGACCAGGCGGGAGTTCGACGTGCTCGCGCTGCTGGCCAGGGAGCCCGGCGTGGTGCGCAGCCGCGAGGAGATCCTCGACGAGGTGTGGGGCGACCCGCTGCTGTCGGCGTCCCGCTCGCTGGACGTCCACGTCGCGGGCCTGCGGTCCAAGACCGGGCGGCCCGGCCTGGTCGAGACGCTGCGCGGCACGGGTTACCGGCTGGGCGGGCAGTGAGACACCGCCTGGTCGTCACGTTCACCACGCTGATCGTGTTGATGATCGCGGCGCTGGCCGTGCCCCTCGGGATGGCCTACGCCTCGCACCGCACCAACCGGCTGCTGCTCGACCGCCGCGCCGACGCCACCCGCTTCGCCGAGCTGGCCGACCAGGCCGCGCGGGAGGGGGACAGGACGGCGCTGAGGGCGGAGGTCATCCGCTACGCCGACCTGTACGGCGCCGCCGTACAGGTCAGGGACCGCGACGGCGCGAGCCTGGTCGACGCCGGTGACATGAGCGCCGACACCTCGGCCGCGGTCCGCCTGGCGCTGTCCGGGCAGACGACCGAGGATCTGCCGACGATCAGCCCGTTCGGGCCCGACCACGTGCTCATCGCCGAGCCGGCGGGCCGCGACGCGCAGCTGTCGGGCGTGGTGCTGCTGCTCGCACCCACCACGCAGGCGCGCGCCGACGTCTCGCTGGTGTGGGCGGGGCTCGCGCTCGGCGCGCTCGTGGCGCTCGGCTACTCGGTGCTGGCCGCCAGGGGGCTGGCCAGGTGGATCCTGCGGCCCGTCACCGAGCTCGACCGCACGACGCAGGCGATCGCCGAGGGCCACCTCGACGCCCGCGCCCACCCCGGCGTGGGCCCCACCGAGCTGCGGCGGCTCGAAGAGCGGTTCAACGCGATGGCCGACGCGGTCTCCACGACGCTCGACCGGCAGCGCGCCTTCGTGGCCGACGCCTCGCACGAGCTGCGCACCCCGCTCACCGTGCTGTCGCTGCGGCTGGAGAACCTGGAGCCGCATCTGAAGGACGAAGGCTCGATGGAGTTCGAGGAGGCGCTGGCCGAGGTCGACCGGCTGGCCGGCCTCGTGGAGGACCTGCTCGCGCTGGCCAGGGTCGAGGCAGGCGCGGTGACCCAGCAGCTCGACGCGGTCACCTCGCTGGGTCCGCGGCTGGCGGGCTGGAGGGAGGTCTACACCGCCAAGGACCTCACGCTCGACGTCGATCTGGGGCAGGACGACGCCGCGGTGCCGGAGGCGGCCGCCAGGGTCGCCGACATCGCGCTGGACAACGCGCAGAAGTTCGTCCATCCAGGGGGCACCGTCACCGTCACGCTGAAGGACGGGGTGCTGCGCATCGCCGACGACGGCCCCGGGCTGCCGGAGGAGGAGCGGGCGCAGGCGCTCGGCAGGTTCTGGCGGGCGGGCACGCACGCGAACGTGCCGGGCAGCGGGCTCGGCCTGGCCATCGCCGCCGAGCTGGCCAGGGCGTGCGGGGCGACGCTGGGCCTGGCGGCCAACGAGCCGCGCGGCTTGGTGGTCGAGCTGCGGCTGGCTCAGCCGTACACGGACCTGTAGTAGCGGGCGGCCCCCGGGTGCAGGGGGACGGCGCCCGTGCCGATCGCGTAGCGCTTGTCGAGCCGCCCGCCTGGCGCGTCGGGAGCTTCGAGCCTGTCGCGGCTGGCGAAGAGGGTCTCGGTGACGGAGAACGCGATCTCGTCGGCGAGCCCGGCCCTGCACACCAGGTAGCTGGGGGTGCCGACAGTGGGCACCGGTGCCGGCTGGGCGTACTCCTCCGCCGGGACGATCGCGCTCTCGTAGAGCGGGCCGTACTGCCTGCGCAGCGGCGCGACCAGCGAGTCGAGCGGCAGGAGCCTGATCGGGTGCGCGCTGGTGACCAGCGCGGGCGTGGGCACGCCGCCCGACCAGAAGAAGGCGTCGACCCCGCCGACGGCCAGCGCCCTGAGCGACTCGTCCAGGCCGAGCCGCGAGGTGCGGGCACGCTCCTTGAGCGCGGCCTTGGCCAGCACCCGCTCGGCGGTGAAGGCGGTGCCCGAGCCGTCCGCGCCCGTCGAGACCGCGCGGCCCGCCAGGTCCTGGATCCTGGTGATGGCCGAGTCCTTGCGGACGACCAGGTGGACGTAGTTCATGTACATCCTGGCCAGCGCGGAGACCGGGTCGTGGCGCACCCGGACCGCCTCGTCGGCGCTGTCGGCGAGCGACAGTCCGAGATCGGCCCTGCCGTCGGCGAGCATCGCGAGGTTCTCGATGCTGGCGGCGGTCCGCAGCACCGTGACGCCGAAGCCACGTCGCCGCAGCTCGGCGGCGAGCCGGTCGCCCAGCACCTCGTATGGACCGCCGACGGGACCTGTGGCGATGCGCAGCCTGGCCGTCTCGTCGGGGCCGGCCGCGCAGCCCGCGGCCAGCCCCGCCGCCAAGGCGAGGAAGGCGCGGCGGGTGACGGACATGCCCCCAAGGTATCCGGTCACACCGCCGAAAGCCCCCTGACCTGCTGTTGCCGTCCGACCGGCAGGAAACCCGCGGGCCGCCTGAGCAGGGCTTCGAGCGAGGGGAGGATCTCCAGCCGGAGTCGATTGCCGACACTTGTTCAGACAAGAGGTGCACACTTGTCCAGCTAGAGGCGATGACGACTGGTCAATCTGCGTACATCTGGTATTTACTCTCGTCATGGATGCTTCCTCCATGCGCAGGACTCTCTCCATCGCGGCCTCCCTCCTGGCCGCACTCTCCCTCACGGCGGCCGCCCCCGACGGCACGCTGACCCCCGTCTCCGCCTCGGTGAAGGCGGGCGACCCCATCCAGCTCCGCTACTCCACCCCCGCGCCCGACCCGAAGAACTGGATCGGCCTCTACACCGACCCCGGCAACGGCCCCGTCGACCAGAAGTACGTCGGCCCCTCCCTGAAGTGGGTCTACGTCCGCGAGAGCAGCGGCACGGCCTCCCTGGACACCGACGGCCTCGAGCCGGGCAACTACGTCGCCTACTCGCTGGCCAAGGACGGCTACCAGTGGCTGGCCGATCCCGCCAAGCTGAGGATCGTGAGCGACCAGCCCCTCCACTTCGTCACCGGCTCGATCCCGCTGCGCAACGCCCGCGCCAAGAGCCCCTACTCCGCGACCGTCCACGGCCTGGTCAGGGGTGAGGTGACCGGATTCCGCAAGGTCAGCGGGCCCGGCTGGCTCGACGTCGGCCATGACGGCACCATCACCGGCACCCCGCCCGCCTCCACCTCCGCCAAGACCGTCACGGCCACCGTCGAGGCCGCCAACGCGGCGGGCGAGACCGCCACGACCCAGGTCAGCATCAGGGTCAGGCCGCCCGGCGCGCCGCTCGTGCCCGAACTGAAGGCGCTCAGCTGGAACCTCTGGCACGGCGGCACCCAGGTGCGCGGCGGCAGGGAGAAGCAGCTGAAGTTCCTGCTCGACCACGACATCGACGTGGTCGGCGTGCAGGAGAGCAGCGGCACCTCGGCCAAGGACCTGGGCGAGGCGCTCGGCTGGGACTATCACCAGGCCGGCCCCGACGTCGGGGTCATCAGCCGCTACCCGATCACCTCGCGCGGCCCGCTGCCGTCGGAGTCGGGGCTGCCCGCCTCCAACGTGCGGATCAGGGTCGATGACCGGCGCGGCAGCGAGGTGGCGCTGTGGAACGTCCACCTCGGCTACACCCCCTACGGCCCCTACGACGCGTGCTTCGGCAAGTACCCGGTCGACAGGCTCATGGCCAGGGAGGCCGAGTCCGGCCGTACCGCGCAGATCGAGGGCGTCATCAAGGCGATGAAGGGCGACCTGGCCGCCTCCGAGCGCACCCCCGTCCTGCTCATGGGTGACTTCAACGCCCCCTCCCACCTCGACTGGACGCCCGCCATGCGGAAGTGCGGCTACGACTCGGTGGCCTGGCCCACCTCCGTCGTCCCCGAGCGGGCCGGGCTGAAGGACTCCTTCCGCGTCGCCCACCCCGACCCCGTGGCCGAGCCCGGCACCACCTGGTCGCCGATCTACACCACGTTCACCGGCGGATACGGGCACGACTCCCACAAGGGCGAGCCGGAGCCGCAGGACCGCATCGACTTCATCCACTACAAGGGCGGTCTGCGCGTCCAGAGTTCGGCCGCGGTCGTCGAGGGCACTCCCGCGCCGATCCCCGGCCACAAGGACAACGCCTGGACCTCCGACCACGCGGCGGTGCTGACGGTGTTCTCGCTCCAGTAGCGCGAAACCTGTCCGACACGGCCGCGCAACGCCTGGGAAACCGCGCCTCTCTAAGGTCCGGCCATGCGGCTCACCCCACACGAGCAGGAACGCCTGCTCATCCATGTCGCCGCCGGGGTCGCGCGCGACCGGCGGGCCAGAGGCCTGCGGCTCAACCACCCCGAGGCCACCGCACTCATCGCGTCGTTCCTGATGGAAGGGGCAAGGGACGGACGCACCGTCGCCGATCTGATGGAGGCGGGCCGGCAGGTGCTGGCCCGCTCCGACGTCATGGACGGCGTGCCGGAGATGCTCGACTCGGTGCAGGTCGAGGCCACCTTCCCCGACGGCACCAAGCTCGTCACCGTGCACAGGCCGATCCCGTGATCCCCGGCGAGTACGAGCACCCCGCGGGCGGCCTCCCCCTGAACCCCGGCAGGGACCGGGTGACCGTCCGCGTCGTCAACACCGCCGACCGGCCGATCCAGGTCGGCTCGCACTACCACTTCTCCGCCGCCAACCCCGGCCTGGACTTCGACAGGAAGGCGGCGTGGGGCATGCGGCTCGACGTGCCTTCAGGGACCGCGACCAGGTTCGAGCCCGGCGTGGAACGCGACGTGACGCTGGTCCCGCTGGCGGGGCGGCGGATCGTGGCCGGGCTGCGTCCCGAGTGGGCGGGGCCGCTCGATGCCTGAGATCTCCCGCGCCCGCTACGCGGCGATGTACGGCCCGACCACGGGCGACAGGATCAGGCTCGCCGACACCGACCTGTTCATCGAGGTCACCGAGGACCGCTCGATGGGTCCCGCGGGCGCAGGCGACGAGGCGGTGTTCGGCGGCGGCAAGGTGATCCGCGAGTCGATGGGCCAGTCCCGTGCGACCCGCGCCGAAGGCGCCGCCGACCTGGTCATCACCGGAGCCGTCATCCTCGACCACTGGGGCGTGATCAAGGCCGACGTCGCGGTCGTCGACGGCCGGATCACCGCCATCGGCAAAGCGGGCAACCCCGACACCATGGACGGCGTCGACATCGTCATCGGCCCCTCGACGGAGATCCTCGCGGGCAACGGCAAGATCCTCACCGCAGGCGCCGTCGACTCCCACGTCCACCTGATCTGCCCGCAGATCCTCACCGAGGCGATCGGCTCGGGCGTCACCACGATCGTCGGCGGCGGCACCGGACCCGTCGAGGGCACCAAGGCCACCACGGTCACCGGCGCCGGGTACCTGCGCCACATGCTGGAGTCGCTCGACTCCTTCCCGGTCAACATCGCGCTGCTGGGCAAGGGCAACACCGTCAGCTCCGAGAGCCTGCTCGAACAACTGCGCGCCGGCGCGTCCGGCTTCAAGCTGCACGAGGACTGGGGCACCACACCTGCCGCGATCGACACCTGCCTGGCGGTGGCCGACGCGACAGGCGTGCAGGTCACGATCCACACCGACACGCTCAACGAGGCGGGGTTCGTCGAGTCGACGCTGAAGGCGATCGGCGACCGGACGATCCACGCCTACCACACCGAGGGCGCCGGCGGCGGGCACGCGCCCGACATCATCCGCGTGGCCGCCTACCGCAACATCCTGCCCTCCTCCACGAACCCGACCAGGCCGCACACCGTCAACACGCTCGACGAACACCTCGACATGCTCATGGTCTGCCACCACCTGAGCCCGTCGATCCCCGAGGACCTCGCCTTCGCCGAGTCGCGGATCAGGCCGTCCACCATGGCCGCCGAGGACGTCCTGCACGACATGGGCGCGATCTCGATGATCGGCTCGGACTCCCAGGCGATGGGACGCGTCGGCGAGACGATCATCCGCACGTGGCAGACCGCGCACGTCATGAAGGGGCGTCGCGGCGGCATGGACGACAACCTGCGCGCCCGGCGCTACGTCGCCAAGTACACGATCTGCCCCGCCATCGCGCACGGGCTGGAGTCCGAGGTCGGCTCGGTCGAGGTGGGCAAGCTGGCCGACCTCGTGCTGTGGGACCCCGCGTTCTTCGGCGTGAAACCCACGCTCGTGCTCAAGGGCGGCGTCGTGGCGTGGGCGCAGATGGGCGACGCCAACGCCTCCATCCCCACGCCCCAGCCGGTCATGCCCAGGCCGATGTTCGGCGCCGCTCCCGTGACGGCCGCCGCCACCTCGGTGCACTTCGTCTCCCCTCTCGCGCTGGAGGCCGGCCTGGGCGACCGGCTGAACGTGGGCCGCCGACTGGTCCCCGTCGCCGACGTACGGCGGCGCGGCAAGGACGCCATGCCGCTCAACGACGCGCTGCCCAGGATCGACGTGGCGCCCGACACCTTCGAGGTGCGGGTCGACGGTGAGCTGATCGAGCCGGCGCCGGCCGTGGAGTTGCCCATGGCACAGCGCTACTTCCTGTTCTGATGAGCGCCGCCGCCCTCCTGCTCCTGGCCGACTCGCGGCTGCCCGCCGGTGGTCACGCCCATTCGGGGGGCACGGAACAGGCCGTCAGAGCGGGGGCCGTGCACGACGTGGCGTCCCTGCGCGCCTTCCTCGTGGGCCGCCTGCACACGACGGGCGTGGTGAGCGCGGCCCTGGCCGCCGCCGCGTGCCGTACAGCGGGTGCGGCGCCCATGGGCGGCCCTGTGAGTGACACGGCGGGCGCGGCGCCTGCCGGTGGTGCGGCGGGCGCGTTCACGCCGGGCGCGCCGTTGAGCTGGGCGGAACTCGATGCCGAGGCCGACGCGGTCACCGCCTCGCCCGCCCAGCGCGAAGCGGCCAGGCAGCAGGGCAGGCTCCTGCTCAGGGTGGCCAGGCGCGTCTGGCCGTCGGACCCGCTGGAGGCGCTGGCGCTGGCAGTACCGCATCCTCACCATCCCGTCGCCCTCGGCGCGGTGGCGCACGCGGCCGGGATCGCGCCCGAGGCCGCCGCCACGGCCGCGGCCTACCACGCGGTGTCCGGGCCGGCCGCGGCGGCGGTACGGCTGCTCGGCCTCGATCCCGTCGAGGTGCACCGCCTGCTCGCCGGCCTCGCGCAGGACCTCGAGTCGGTGGCGGACAGGGCCGCCCGCGCCGCCCGCGACGGCCCGCTGCCCGCGCCGTCCGCGCCCGCGCTCGACCTGCTCGCCGAACGGCACGCGCAGACGGCCCAACGTCTGTTCGTCTCCTGACCCGCCGCCACAACCCTTCCGACCCGCCCCAAAGCCTCCTGACCCGCGGTAGGGGTCTCCCTCCCTGCCCAAGAGCCTCCGGACCCGCGGTAGGGGTCTCCCTCCCTGCCCAAGAGTCTCCTGACCCGCGCAGGAGGCTCCCGACCCGCTCAAGTGTCTGCTGACCGCTCGAGAAAGGACCCGCATGGGAGCCGACCACGAGGATCACCACCACGCCCCGGACGGCCACGGACGCGCCCTGCGCCTCGGCATCGGCGGGCCGGTGGGCAGCGGCAAGACCGCGCTGGTCGCGGCGCTGTGCCGCGCGCTCGGAGCGCACCTGCGCCTCGGCGTGGTCACCAACGACATCTACACCACCGAGGACGCCGACTTCCTGCGCAGGGCCGGCGTGCTCGACCCCGAGCGCATCCTCGCCGTCGAGACGGGGTGCTGCCCGCACACCGCGATCCGCGACGACATCGCCGCGAACCTCGACGCGGTGGAGACGCTGGAGGAGCGGTTCGGGCCCCTCGACCTGGTGATCGTGGAGAGCGGGGGCGACAACCTGACGGCGACGTTCAGCAGGGGACTGGCCGACAGGCAGATCTTCGTCCTGGACGTCTCCGGCGGGGACAAGGTGCCGCGCAAGGGCGGCCCGGGAGTGACCGCGGCCGACCTGCTCGTGGTCAACAAGACCGACCTCGCTCCCCTGGTGGGCGCCGACCTGGACGTGATGGAGCGCGACGCGGCCGCCGTACGGGAGGGCAGGCCCGTGCTCTTCACGTCCATCAGGCGGGACGGCGGCGCGGCCGAGGTCGCCGTGTGGGTGGCCGAGCGGGTCCACGACTGGGCGCACGAGCACGAGCCCGTCGGCTGATGACGGGAGCGACCCCGCCGGGCTGGAGAGCCATGCACGCCCGCGCCGCCGTGGCGACAGCGCTGTCCGGCGGGCGGACCGTCCTACCGGTGCTGCGCTCGGCACCGCCGCTCACGCTGCGCCAGACCGGGCCGCACGCCGTGCATCTGGTCTCCACCGCGGCGGGCCCGCTGGGCGGCGACCGCTTCGAGCTCGACCTCGACGTGGCGCCCGGCACCAGTCTGCGGGTGGGGTCGATCGCGAGCACGCTGGTGCTGCCGGGGCGGGGCGAGTCGCTGTCGGTGGTCACGGCGCGGGTCGGCGAGGGCGCCGCTCTGTCCTTCGCTCCCGAGCCGACCGTCCTGGCGGCCGGCTGCTCGCACCGGATGGTGGTACGGCTCTCGCTGGCCGAGGGCGCCCGGGTGCGCTGGCGGGAGGAGATCGTCTTCGGCCGCCACGGCGAGGCTCCCGGCCGGTGTCACGCCAGGTTCGACGCCACGGTGGAGGGCGTGCCGTTGCTGCGTCAGGAGTTCGTCGTGGGGGATCCCGCGCTGGACGCCTCCCCCGCCGTCTACGGGCCGGCCCGCTGCGTCGGCACCACCCTGCTCGCCGCTCCCCCGCGCCGCTCGCCGTCGCAGACCGTCACCGGAGAGACCGTCACCAGGGAAGCCGTGATCGGGGAAGCCGTCACCAGGGAAGCTGTGATCAGGGAAGCCGTCACCGGGGAAGCCATCGCCACGGAAGCCGTGATCGGGGAGGCCATGATCAGGGAGGCTGTCACCGGGACAGCCGTCACAGGGAAGGCCGTCATAGGGAAGGCCGTCGTCAGGGAGGGCGTCGCCGTCCTCCCGCTGGCCGGCCCCGGCACGCTCGTTTCCGCACTGGCCCGTGACGCCGTCGAACTGCGCCGCCTGCTGGAGTGGGGCGAGGCTCAGGTGACGGGCGGCGCGGACCGCTGAGACGCCTCACTCGCCCGGCAGGCCCGCCTCCCTGCCCAGGACCCCGAGGATGCGGGCGCCCTCAGGTCGGACCGCCCCCGTGTGCACCTGCGGCGTCGCGAGGGTAGGGGATCACGCTGCTCCCGTGCGCGCCCCTGCGGCGTCGGCGGGGGCGGATGGCGCGGGCCAGCTCGATTCGAGCGACCGTACGGCGGCCACCAGCGGCGCGAGCTCCGGCTGCCGCTCGGCCTCGGCGAGCGCCGCGGCCAGCGCCGCGTCGTTGGTCGGCTGCGCCAGGCCCAGCAGTTCGCGGCCCTCGGGCGTCACGTCGGTGTAGATGCCCCTCCGGTCGGTCGCGCACAGGTAGCGCGACAGCAGCCCTCTGTCCTCCAGCCGGGTCACCAGGCGGGTGGTCGCGCTCTGGCTGAGGCCGACGGCGTCGGCGAGCTGGTTCATCATCAGGTGCCCGCCCTCGCCCGAGTGCTGCCCGCTGAGCACGAGCAGCGCGGAGAACTCGCGCACGCTCAGGCCGTGCGCGGACTGCAGCGCGCGCTCGATGTGCGCGTCGATCCTGCCGTGCAGCGCCGACAGCGTGCACCAGCTCTGCGCCAGAAGGTTCCGCATGCCCCCAGGATACCTCCCACGTGCAATATAAGGCGCTTGCATGTATCCCGCGCATGCAACTATTGTGGACGCGTTCCACTCTTCTAGTCGGGGGATCTGTCATGCCCATCGCACTCCTGGCCCTGGCCATCGGCGCCTTCGGGATCGGGACGACCGAGTTCGTCATCATGGGGCTGCTGCCCCAGGTCGCCGTCGAGTACGGCGTCTCCATCCCCACCGCCGGATACCTGGCCTCGGGATACGCCGTGGGCGTCCTCGTCGGGGCTCCGCTCATGACGATTCTCGGTACCCGCGTCTCGCGCAAGACCATGCTCATGGCCCTCATGGGCATCTTCGTCGCGGGCAACCTGCTGTCTGCCGTCGCGCCCGCGTTCGGCCTGATGCTGGCCGGGCGGATCGTCACCTCGCTGGCCCACGGCGCCTTCTTCGGCATCGGCTCGGTGGTGGCCGCCAACCTGGTCGCACCGCAGAAGCGGGCCAGCGCCATCGCGCTGATGTTCACCGGGCTCACGCTGGCCAACGTCGTCGGCGTGCCGCTCGGCACCCTGCTCGGCCAGCAGACCAGCTGGCGCCTCACCTTCGCCGCCGTCGCCGTCCTCGGCGTCCTCGCGGTGATCGGTGTCGCCCTGCTCATCCCCGCCGACGAGGCGCCCAGCGCCGCCAACAAGCACATCCAGGGGGAGCGCGGCCTCGTCCTGCGCGAGCTGGCCGCCTTCCGCGATGTTCAGGTACTGCTGGCCATGGCCATGACCGTGCTCGGCTTCGGCGGCGTCTTCGCGGCGATCACCTACATCGCGCCGATGATGACCGAGGCGGCGGGTTTCGCCGAATCCGGCGTCACCTGGATCCTGGTGCTGCTCGGCATCGGCATGGTGATCGGCAATCTGGTCGGCGGCCGCCTGGCCGACCGCGCGCTGATGCCGCTGCTGTACGTCTCGCTAGCCGCGGTCGCCGCGGTGCTCGCGCTGTTCGCCTTCGCCGCCTACTCCCAGATCGCCTCGGCGGTCGCCGTCGTCCTGATCGGCCTGCTGGGCTTCGCGACCGTACCGCCGCTTCAGAAGCGGGTGCTCGACCTGGCCTCGGGCGCGCCCACGCTCGCCTCCGCCGTCAACGTCGGCGCGTTCAACCTGGGCAACGCGCTGGCCGCGTGGCTGGGCGGGCTGGTCATCTCCGGCGGGTTCGGCATCACCGCCCCCAACGTGGTGGGCGCGCTCATGGCGGGCTCGGCGCTCGGGCTGGCCGTGATCTCAGGGCTGCTGGAGCGCAGGCGGGCTCAGCGCCCGATCAGCACGGCCGCGAGCGTCACGACCGCCGGAACGGTCTGAACGAAGAGGATCTTCCTGCTCGCGGTGGCCGCGCCGTACAGACCGGCCACCGCCACGCAGACCAGGAAGAACACCTTGGCCTGGAAACCCACGGGGTCGGCCGCCACCAGGCTCCAGATCAACCCCGCCGCGAGGAAGCCGTTGTAGAGGCCCTGGTTACCCGCCAGGGCCTTCGTCTGCTCGGCGAACTCCCTGGTCATACCGAAGGCCTTCATCGCCCTCGGGGTCGTCCACAGGAACATCTCCAGAACCAGGATGTAGACGTGCAGCAGCGCGACGGCCGCCACCAGGATGTCCGCCACCACGCTCACATGATCAGTCTCTCACGCGCTCGCGGCGTATCGTGAGGGCGTGGCCGACACTCTCGCACGCCCCAGCAGGCGCGGCGTCGCCGTCGCCGTGGTCCTCGCGGGTCTGCTCCTCGCCCTGTCAGCGCTGTTCCCCTGGGCGGGCATCGACGCCAGGTTGGAGGTGCTGGGGGCGGGCGTCAGCCAGGACGTGCGCGGCGTCGACG
The DNA here is from genome assembly GCF_042681425.1 of Nonomuraea mangrovi. Lineage (NCBI taxonomy): Bacteria > Bacillati > Actinomycetota > Actinomycetes > Streptosporangiales > Streptosporangiaceae > Nonomuraea > Nonomuraea mangrovi. The sequence continues at coordinate 71,347 of NZ_JBHUFV010000056.1, forward strand.
ACCCGTTCGGCGTCTACACGCTCGTCGCGGGCCTGGCCGCCGCCGCGCTCGGGGTCGCGGGGCTGCTGCGGGGCCGGCTGCTGACCGCGCTCGCCGTACTGCCCGGCCTGGTCGCGGCCGTGCTCCTGGTGATGTACGTGGCCGATCCTCGGGGCATCGGCGACCGGGTGTTCGTGGACCTCGGGGTGCTGTCCATCGAGCCTGGGCTGCGGCCCGGCTGGTTCGCGGCCCTGGCGGCGGCGCTCGCCGTCACCACCCTGGCCCTGCTCGCCCTGACCCGCCCGCGCAGCCTGGACTGATCCGCCGACGCATCCCACGCCGGCCGGCCCGCACACACCTCGCGACCCCACCCCCGCGCTGATCCGCCCGCGCGTCCCGCGATGAACCGCACCGGGCCGGCGTGCCGTACGGGAGACCTCAGTCGTAGAAGCCCAGCCTGCGCAGCTGCTTCGGGTCGCGCTGCCAGTCCTTGGCCACGCTGATGCGCAGGTCGAGGTAGACGCGCGTGCCGAGCAGCGCCTCGATCTGCTTGCGGGCCCTGGTGCCGACCTCGCGCAGCCGCTCGCCCTTGTGCCCGATGACGATCGCCTTCTGGGAGGGCCGTTCGACGAACATGTGGGCGTAGATGTCGAGCAGGTCGTCGCGCCCCTCGCGCGGAAGCATCTCGTCGACCACGACCGCGATCGAGTGGGGCAGTTCGTCGCGCACGCCTTCGAGCGCCGCCTCCCTGATCAGCTCCCCCACCAGCACCTGTTCGGGCTCGTCGGTGAGCTGCCCGTCCTCGTACAGCGGAGGCGACTCGGGCAGCTCCGAGATCAGCACCGACCCCAGCGCGTCGAGGTTGTCGCCGTTCTCTGCCGACACCGGCACGACGTGCGCGAACTCGGCCAGCTGCGACACCGCGAGCAACTGCTCGGCGATCTGCTCCTTGGACGCGAGATCGCACTTGGTGACCACGGCCACGACCGGCGTGCGCTTGACCGCGGCGAGCTTGTCGGCGATGAAGCGGTCGCCCTTGCCGATCGGCTCGTTGGCGGGCACGCAGAAGCCGATGACGTCGACCTCGGTGAGCGTGGACAGCACCAGGCTGTCGAGCCGCTCGCCGAGCAGGGTGCGCGGGCGGTGCAGGCCAGGCGTGTCGACGATGATCAGCTGTGCGTCGGGGCGGTGGACGATGCCCCGGATGGCGCGCCTGGTGGTCTGCGGCTTGGAGGAGGTGATCGCCACCTTGGTGCCGACCAGGGCGTTCATCAGCGTGGACTTGCCGACGTTGGGGCGGCCGACGAAGCAGGCGAATCCGGCGCGATGGTTACTGGTCACCTAAGAATTCTCGCCTATGCCGACCAGCGCTCTCGCCACCAGCCGAAAGCCCGCGGCAGGACCCGCGGGGACCAGGCGGGCATCGACAGGCCCTCAAGCTCGGCCTCGGTGGCGAAGCGGGCCTCGGTGATCTCCTCGCCGTCCGGCGTGATCGTGCCGCCGGTGAGCGCGCAGCCGTACACGGCGTTGACGTAGGCCACCTGGTGGCCGTTGGGGTAGGTGGTGCGGAACTCGGGCCCGCCGAACACGCCGATCAGGCCGCGCACCTCGATGTCGACGGCGAGTTCCTCGCGCAGTTCGCGGACCACCGCGTGCTCGGGGCGCTCGTCGGGGTCGATGCCGCCCCCTGGCGGCGCCCACATGCCCGTCTCTCCTGCGTGGCGGGCCACCAGCAACCGTCCCTCGTCGTCGAAGACGCAGCCGGTGGCGGCGGGCAGCATCAGCAGGCTGTTGCCCACCAGCTTGCGCAGGTCGGCGAGGAACGGCGACATGGCCATGTCAGCCCCTGAGTGTGCCGTCGGGGCCGGCCACGTACAGGGCCTTGGCGCCCAGCTCGCGCACCACCGCCTCGTCGTTCTCGCTCGCGTTCTCGCCGTCCGTGACCAGCGCCGCGGCCTCGAGCGACTGGGCGCCGCTGGAGACCGCCATGGCCACGGCCACCTGGACGGCCGACAGCGTCAGCGAGGCGAGGTCGACGTTGGTCGCGGAGTAGGTGCGGCCCGTCTCGTCGCGCACCGCCGCACCCTCCCGCGCCCCGTTCCGCGCCCTGGTCGCGCGCGCCAGCGTGATGATCTTGGAGTCTTCGGCATCGAGAGTCACGAGCCCAGGTTAGCGAGCCAGCTCGACGAACGCCTTGGCGAGCTCCTCCGTCTGGTGGACGTCGACCGTGCCGAGCCCGGTGTGCACCACCGACAGGAGCCTGTCGCCTTCGCGGACGAACACCACGTCGAGAGCGTAGGGGTAGCCGTTCAGCCGCCCGCGCAGTTGCCTGCTGACCACGTCGCCGCCCAGTTCGGGAAGCACGAGCGGCGACAGCCTCAGCCTGGTGGCCCTTCCCGGCGCGCCCGCCTCGATCACGGGACAGCGGTCCATCGCCCTGCCGAGTTCGCCCAGGTGCCATCCGGCCTGCGCCGCCCCGTAGACGGCCACCCCGACCGCGGCCAGCTCGCCGAGCACGTCTCCCTGGTAGCTGGCCGCCGCGTGCGCCTCCAGCGACCGCACCGGCGGACGTCCGCTCGCCGTCTGGAACGCGGCCATGCAGCTGAGATCGCCCTTGGGGAACGGCGAGCGCCACGCGTCGTGCGCCTTGGGAGAGAAGCCGTCGGGCAGCGCGGGTTGCTCGCGCAGGAGCCGCCGCAGCCTTGCGCTCTCCTCGGTGGCCGCCGACTCCGCGTAAGGACGCCGTTCGCCGCAGCCGACCAGGCACGTCGCGAGCAGCCCGCAGGCCATGGCGGCGAGCGCCGCTCTCATGATCAGCTTCATGATCTCCCCCGATGATCGCTCAGCCGACGGCATATCTGCCCCGTCGACGAATGCGGCAATCCACCGGAGTCGCCAATTCAGTGCGTGTTATCGCAAACCCACATCGGCGGGCGGCACACAAGCAAGGGTGCCCTCGCCCGGTTCCACCCGGGCGAGAGCACCCTTTACGAAATGCAACGCCTGGCCGCGGCTAGCAGGCCGGGCGTCGCGTTTCCCCCCGGAGCCCCCTCCGCGCCGCGAACCCCTTCCGGCACTTCGGAGACCCCCTGCGACACCCACCGCACAGGGTGTCGAGAAACATCGTGTACGTGGGGCCTTGCAAGATGCTTGTAGAACACTTGCGGCTTTGGCGGCTACATCGACCTCTTGTGATAACAGGAGCTCAGCGCGGCTTTTGCCCCGCGACGGGCCGCGCTCTCGGGGGTAGAGCGGCCGCCTGGGGGCGGGGGTCAGTCCTGCTCGGCGGCAGCGACGACGGCCTCGTCCTCGGGCGGCGTGACGCGCCTGACCACCACCGTGCCGATCCGGTTACGCCGCCCCGCCAGGCTCTCGGCGGTCAGCTGCAGCCCCGCCACGACCGCCTGTGATCCGGCGATCGGCACCCGGCCCAGCGCGTGCGCGAGCAGCCCGCCCACCGTCTCCACGTCGTCGACGTCGATCTCGGTGTCGAACAGCTCGGCCAGCTCGTCGACCGGCATCCTGGCCGTCACCCGCATCGCCCCGTCGGGCTGGGTCTCGACACGGGGAGCCTCCTGGTCGTACTCGTCGGCGATCTCGCCGACGATCTCCTCGAGGATGTCCTCGATGGTGACCAGCCCTGCCGTGCCGCCGTACTCGTCGATGACGATCGCCAGGTGGATCTGACGGGCCTGCATCTCCCGCAGCAGCTGGTCGATCGGCTTGCTCTCGGGCACGTACGTGGCCGGCCGCATGATCGACTCGACCTTCGCGCTCGCGTCGTCGGACGATTCCTGCACGCGCCGCGCGATGTCCTTGAGGTAGGCGATGCCGATGACGTCGTCCTCGTTCTCGCCGGCGACGGGCACGCGGGAGAAGCCGCTGCGCAGCGCCAGCGAGAGCGCCTGGTTGAGCGTCTTGCCCCGCTCGATGAAGACCATGTCGGTACGGGGCACCATGACCTCGCGCACCAGCGTGTCGCCGAGCTCGAACACCGAGTGGATCATCTCGCGCTCGTCGGGCTCGATCACTCTGCGCTCCTCGGCCAGGTCGACCAGGTCGCGCAGCTCGGCCTCGGAGGTGAAGGGCCCGTCGCGGAACCCCTTGCCAGGCGTCAGCGCGTTGCCCAGCAGGATCAGCAGCTTGGGCAGCGGCCCGAAGATCCTGGTCAGGCCGTACACGATGGGAGCGCTGGCCAGCGCGATCGGTTCGGCGTGCTGGCGGCCCAGCGTACGCGGCGAGACACCGACGATGACGTAGCTGACCACGATCATGACGGCGGCCGCGGCGGCGTAGGCCGAGCCCTGGTCGCCGAGCAGGTCGATGAACATCAGCGTGGCGATCACCGTGGCGATCAGCTCGCAGCTCAGCCTGAGCAGCAGGAGCAGGTTGAGGTAGCGCGGTGGGTCGGCGACGATGGCCTGCAGCCGCTCGGCCCCCCTGCGTCCCTCACGCACGAACTCCTCCGCACGCACCCGGGAAATGCGGGTCAGGGCCGTTTCCGCACTGGCGATCAAACCGCCGATCACCACGAGAACGACGGCCGAAAGCAGCCACGCGTTCACCGCTGGGTGCGCACCTCCCGCCACGACTCCAGGAGCTTGGCCTGCAGGCCGAACATCTCCTTGTGCTCTTCCGGCTCGGCGTGGTCGTAGCCGAGCAGGTGCAGGATGCCGTGGGTGAGCAGCAGGTCGAGCTCGTCCTGGGCGCTGTGGCCTGCCGCGGTGGCCTGCTTGGCGGCCACCTGCGGGCACAGCACGACGTCGCCGAGGAGCGCGGGGTCGGTGGCGCTGTCGCCGTCGCCTCGCGCGCCCCCGCCCGGGCGCAGCTCGTCCATCGGGAAGGACAGCACGTCGGTCGGGCCAGGCTCGCCCATCCACTTCTCGTGCAGGTCGGCCATGGCCCCCTCCTCGACCACCAGGATCGACAGCTCGGCCAGAGGGTTGATGCCCATCTCCTGCAGCACGTGCCCGGCGAGGGCGGCGAACCCCTGCTCGTCGACCTCGACGCCGGACTCGTTGTTGACCTCGATGCTCATACGTCCTCCTCCACCGGCCGCATGAGCATCCGGCGCTCGCTCATGGCCGCTTCCCCCGTCGCTGCTGGTGGATCTGCTTCGGCTCCTGGAGCGCGTCGTAGCGCCCGTAGGCGTCCACGATGTCGCTGACCAGCTTGTGACGAACCACGTCGGAGCTGGTGAGCCGCGCGAAGTGGATGTCGGGGATGCCGTCGAGGATCTCCTGCACCACGCGCAGGCCGCTCGTCGTGCCACTGGGCAGGTCGACCTGGGTGACGTCACCGGTCACGACGATCTTGGAGTTGAAGCCCAGTCGCGTCAGGAACATCTTCATCTGCTCGGCCGAGGAGTTCTGCGCCTCGTCGAGGATGATGAAGGCGTCGTTGAGCGTGCGACCGCGCATGTACGCCAGCGGCGCGACCTCGATCGTGCCCGCGGCCATCAGCTTGGGGATGGACTCAGGGTCGATCATGTCGTGCAGCGCGTCGTAGAGCGGGCGCAGGTAGGGGTCGATCTTCTCGTAGAGCGTGCCGGGCAGGAAGCCGAGCCGCTCTCCCGCCTCCACGGCGGGCCTGGTCAGGATGATCCGGTTGACCTTCTTCTCCTGAAGCGCGCGTACGGCCTTCGCCATGGCGAGATAGGTCTTGCCGGTGCCGGCGGGGCCGATGCCGAACACGATCGTGTGCTTGTCGATCGCGTCGACGTAGCGCTTCTGGTTGACGGTCTTGGGCCGGATGGTGCGCCCGCGCGAGGAGAGGATGTCGAGGGACAGCACCTCGGCGGGGCGTTCGGAGGTCATCTTCAGCATGGCGATGCTGCGCTCGACGGCGTCGGCGGTCAGCTCGCCGCCGTTGCGCAGCACCTCCACCAGCTCCTCGAAGAGGCGCACGACGGCGCCGCTCTCGTCGGGGCTGCCGGTGATGGTGATCTCGTTGCCACGGACGTGGATGTCGGCGCGGAACGCGCCCTCGATGACACGCAGCAACTCGTCACGAGAGCCAAGGAGGCTGACCATCGGGTATTCGTCCGGAATCAGCACCTTTGCCTGAGTGCGCGAGGGTGGTGCCGTTCTGCGGGATTCGTTTAGCTCGGACATGGGCAGGCCTGTCGGCCTGATGCCTCCCGGTCTCGGTCGGGTGTTCTCACTTCATGGTAGCCGGGCACCCCTACCTGGTTCGCGTCAATATCAGCCGGGCGGCCACTGCAGGCCACGACCGCCGAGAACGTGCGCGTGCACGTGGAAAACGGTCTGGCCCGCGCCGGCTCCCGTGTTGAAGACCACGCGATAACCGCCCTCCGCCACGCCCTCCTGCACGGCCACGGCGTGCGTGGCCTTGAGCACGTCGTCGGCGAGGCCCTCGTCGGCCTCGGCCAGCGCGGCCGCGTTGGCGTGGTGCGCCTTCGGGATCACCAGGACGTGCGTGGGCGCCTGCGGATTGATGTCGCGAAAGGCCAGCGTCCTGTCGTTCTCGTAAACGATCTCGGCAGGAATCTCCTTGGCCACGATCTTGCAGAAGAGACAGTCGGTCACGTCGGAACCCTATCGTCACTCAAGAGAAAGGAGGTGATCCGCTGTTGCCAATCGGTAATCCGTCATACCGTGCGTACAAAGATCCCCGCGGTTAGGGTGTCTGTGCGACAATCCACCGGAAACTAAGACGATTCAGGGTCGGGCGAGGCCACCTGGCGAGGACACGACTGGGTCATGCCCCCTAAGGAACCGCAAGAGCGTAAACCCTCCGGGAAGGCTGAGCGTCCCACTGATGTGACCACCGAAACCCTTCTGGCCGACAGGTCGTTAGGGGCGGTGCCGGTCGGGTGGGATGCCGACATGGCCGTGACTGCGCTCTACAGCGCGCACTTTCGGTCATTGGTGCGTCTCGCTGTGTTGCTCGTACGCGACATAGCAACCGCGGAGGAAGTCGTGCAGGACGCGTTCGTCGCCATTCATGGCGCCTGGCGCAGACTTCGTGACCCCGACAAAGCACTCGCCTACCTACGTCAATCTGTCGTCAACCGGTCCCGTTCCGTGCTGCGTCACCGCGCGGTCGTCGAAAAGTATGCTCCCAAGGGTCTGCCCGACGCCCCGAGCGCCGAGAACGGCGCGATCGGCGAGCTTGAACGCTCGGCGGTCATCGAGGCACTGCGGGCCCTGCCTGCGCGACAGAGAGAGGCGCTCGTTCTTCGTTATTACGGTGACCTGTCCGAGGCCGAGATCGCCCATGCCATGGGCATCAGCAAGGGCGCCGTCAAGAGCCACACGGCTCGTGGCATGGCCGCCCTGCGTTCCGTTCTGGAGAAGATGTCATGACCCTGCCGCCCGACGAGCACGGCGAGATCCTGCGCCGGGTGCTGCGCGCGGAGGCGGACGCGGTCGTGCCGTCTCCCGAGGGTTTGGAGATCATCCGCGCCCGCATCGAAAGGCGCGGGCTACGGGGACTCTTCTGGTTGCGGGCGGGCGCCGCGGCGGCGGGCGCGGTCCTCGTGGCAGGGACGATCGTGATGGTCGTCCCCGACCTCCGCAACATGGTGGTCGTCCCCTTCGCCCCCGTCGACAACATCACCGAGCTGCCGCCTGACATCTCCTCGACCACCCGCCCGCCGACCAAGGCGCCGCCGACCAGGCGCAGCCAGCCGGCCGTGCCGCCGCCTCCCGTGACCAGCGCGCCGCCCACCGAGCGGTCGGAGACGCACGCGCCGAGCAAGAAGACGCCCACGCCGACCCCCACGCCCACGCCGTGCGCGAAGGGGAGCTCCGAGCCGCCGGAGGAGTGCGCGGACGGCACCCCGACTCCGACACCGTCGGCCACCCCGTCGGAGACGCTGCAGAACCCCGACAATCCTGACTGCGGCGCCGACCAGTGCTCGCCCGAGGACCCCGCGCCCTCGCCCAGCGAGATCGCCAGCCCGCTGTCCAGCCCCTAGCGCTACCAGCGCCCCGTGCGAGCCTGCACGACGGCGGCCGCCGCGACCCCCGCCGTCGAGGTTCGCAGCACCGTCGGCCCGAGCAGCGCGGGTACGGCCTTCGCCGCCGTGAACCTGTCGAGCTCCTCCCCCGCGATCCCGCCCTCGGGCCCCACGACGAGGACGATGTCACCCGCCGCGGGCAGCTCGACCGTCGCCAGCCCCTCCTCGGCCTCCTCGTGCAGCACCAGCGCCAGCGCCGCACCCGCGAGCAGCTCGGCCACCTGCGCCGTCGAGTGCTGAGGGGTGACCGTGGCGGCGTGGAACCTGCGGGCCTGCTTGCCCGCCTCCCTGGCCGTCGCCTGCCACTTCGCGAGCGACTTGGCCGCCCTGTCGCCCTTCCACTGCGTGACGCTGCGCGAGGCCGACCACGGCACGATCACGTCCACGCCCGCCTCGGTCATCATCTCGACGGCCAACTCGCCCCTGTCGCCCTTGGGCAGACCCTGCACCACGACGAGGCGCGGCGAAGGCGCGGGCACCTCGAAACGGCGCAGGACCTCCACGCGCAGGGAATCCTTGAGCACCTCCCTGGCCACGCACTCGGCGCCCAGCCCAGCGCCGTCGGTCAGGTCGATCCGCTCACCTTGACGGATGCGCCGCACGGCCGCGGCGTGGCGGCCCTCGGCGCCGCCGAGCACGAACTCGGCACGGCCGAGGTCCGCGGCGTCGGCGAGGAACAAGGGCACGGTCACAGCAGGCTCCCCCTTGGGCGGGCGATGTGACGGCGGCCGGCCGGAGTCCCGCTGGAGTCGCGTGATGGACGGGCCCCGGCCACGTGACCGCGGTGGGGCCGGACCGGCCTGCCGTACAGGAGAAGAGGGTCAGCGGCCGTTGAAGGCGTCCCTGAGGCGGGAGAAGAAGCCTTGCTGGCCTGGAGCGAACTTGCCCGGCGGGCGCTCCTCGCCGCGCAGCTTGGACAGCTCCCGCAGCAGGTCCTCCTGCGCCTGGTCGAGGCGGAGGGGGGTCTCCACGTTGACGTGGATCAGCAGGTCGCCGCGGCCGGTCTCGCTGAGACGCTGGACGCCCCTGCCGTACATCGTGATGACCTGGCCCGACTGGGTGCCCGGCCGGACGTCGATCTCCTCCGCGCCGTCGAGGGTCTCGACGGTCAGCGACGTGCCGAGCGCCGCGGCGGTCATCGGGATCTGGACCGTGCAGTGGAGGTCGTCGCCACGCCGCTCGAAGATCTCGTGCGGCTTCTCGACGATCTCCAGGAACAGGTCTCCGGGAGGGCCGCCGCCGGGGCCGACCTCGCCCTCGCCCGCCAGCTGGATGTGGGTGCCGTCCTCGACGCCCGCGGGGATGCGGACCTTGATCGTACGGCGGGTGCGGACCCTGCCGTCGCCCGAGCACTCCTGGCAGGGGTGCCTGATGATCGAGCCGAAGCCGCCGCACTGGGGGCACGGCCTCGAGGTCATGACCTGGCCCAGGAAGGACCTGGTGACCTGGGAGATCTCGCCGCGCCCCTGGCACATGTCGCAGGTGTCGGGATGCGTGCCCGGCGCGGCGCCCGAACCCGAGCAGACCTCGCACAGCACGGCCGTGTCGACGTTGAGCTCCCTGGTGGTGCCGAACGCCGCCTCGCGCAGGTCGAGCTCGACCCTGATCGTGGCGTTGCGTCCTCTCCTGGCACGGGAGCGGGGGCCACGGCTGCCGCCCGCCCCGCCGAAGAAGGCGTCCATGATGTCGCTGAAGGGGAAACCGGCTCCGAATCCGCCGGCTCCGGCGCCCGCACCCGCGCCCGCGAACGGGTCGGCGCCCAGGTCGTACATCTGCCGCTTGTTGGGATCGGACAGGACCTCGTAGGCCTGCGTGATCTCCTTGAAGCGCTCCTGGGTCGCAGGATCGGGGTTCACGTCGGGGTGAAGCTCGCGAGCCAGCCGACGATAGGCCTTCTTGATCTCGTCCTGACTGGCGTCACGGCGTACCCCGAGGGTGCCGTAGTAGTCGTTTGCCACTTATCGACCTCTTATGAAGCAGCCAGGATCTGGCTGACGTAGCGTGCCACCGCGCGCACAGCGCCCATCGTCACGGGGTAGTCCATCCGGGTGGGACCGAGCACGCCGAGGCGAGCCCCCGAACCGTACCCTGTGGCGACGAGGGAGGTGCCACGCAGTCCTGTGTAGGGGTTTTCCGAGCCGATCCTGACGGTGAGCGTGGTCGGCATGTCGGAGGTCTCGCCCAGCAGGCGCATCAGCACGACCTGCTCCTCCAGCGCCTCGAGCACGTCGCGCAGACCCGTGGTGAAGTCGGCGCCCGCCAGGTTGGCCGCGCCGGCGAAGACGATCTTCTCGTCGTGGCGCTCGACGAGGGTCTCCAGCAGCACCGAGAGGATCGTCGCCGCGGCGGGCCGGTCCTCTACGGGCAACCGCTCGGGCAGGTCCGAGACCTGCTCGGGCACCTGGTTGAGCCCGCAGCCGTCGAGGCACGCGTTGAGCACCGCGCGCAGGTGCGCGACCCTCGACTCCTCGATCGTCTCCGGCAGCTCGATGACACGCTGCTCGACCCGGCCGGTGTTCGTGATCAGCACGAACATCACCCGCCTGTCGGTCAGCGGCACCAACTCCAGGTGACGAACCGTCGACTGGGAGAGCGTCGGGTACTGCACCACCGCGACCTGCCTGGTCAGCTGCGCCAGCAGTCTGACCGTGCGGGTGACCACGTCGTCGAGGTCGACCGCGCCCGCAAGGAACGTCTCGATCGCCCTGCGCTCGGCGCCCGACAGTGGTTTGATCTGCGAGAGCTTGTCGACGAAGAGCCGGTAGCCCTTGTCCGTCGGCACCCGTCCCGCGCTGGTGTGGGGCTGGGCGATGTAGCCCTGCTCCTCCAGCGCGGCCATGTCGTTCCTGACCGTGGCCGGAGAGACGTTCAGGTTGTGGCGCTCGGCCAGCGCCTTGGAGCCCACCGGTTCGTTGGTGGACACGTAGTCCTCGACAATGGCGCGGAGCACCGCAAGCTTTCGATCATCGAGCACGTGCTCACCTCCCTGCCTGTAAAGGAAACGACAGGTCTAGCACTCTGTGTTCCCGAGTGCCAAGTGTACGGCTCTCGCCCACAGGGTGCGATAACACACCTAGTCAAGCTGACTGCAAGCCGCAGGTCGACAATAGTGGTCATGACCGACGTTCCACCCCCGTACCGGCAGGACCCGAGGTACGGCGCCTACGTTCCACCTCCTGCCCCGGGGCAGATCAGGCCGCGTGCCTGGTGGATCGCGGTCGTCTGGACGGTGGCGTTACTGACGGCGGTCAGCGGTGTCGCCGGGTTCGCCTCGGACCTCGACTCCACCCTGAAAGAGCTGGTCCCCGCCAGGTCCTTCGCCCCTGGCGAACCCGTCACGGTGACGATCGACCCCGCCGACGAGCCGGGGCTCTACCTGTCGAGCAGGCGGCCCGTCCGCTTCTCGTGCGAGATCGACGGGGGCGGCCTGTCGGAGCCCAACGGAACGCAGACCGTCAACGAGTGGGAGCTCGTCCACGTCATCGACGTGCCGGAGAAGGGCGAGTACGAGGTCTACTGCAGCGCCGAGGAGGACGCCGAGGCGCGCTTCGGTGTCGGCCGCCTGCTCACCGCGGCGATGGGTGAGATCGCCGGCAGCGTCCTCGTGCTGCTGGCCGTGCCGGGAGCGGGCATCCTGTTCGCGATCATCATGACGATCGCGATCCTCGTCCGCAGGAGCAACGCGCGCAGGAACGGCGATTTGCTACGGTCCCCCCATGTACGAGCGTGACGTTCTTGCGGGGAACTGGCGGCGCCCGGGCAAGGGGAAGATCCCGGCCGTGCCGGCCGAACGCGACCTGGTCGTGGAGGACGCCGACAGCGGGTTCTGCGGCGCGGTGGTGGCCTGCGACAAGGAGGCCGTCACGCTCGAGGACCGCTTCGGCAAGCGGCGCCTGTTCCCGCTGGCGCCCGCCGCCTTCCTGCTGGACGGCAAGCCCGTGACGCTGGTGCGGCCTGCCGCGTCCGCCCCCGCGGGCCCGCGTCGCAGCGCCTCGGGTTCCATCGCCGTCGAGGGCCTGCGCGCCAGGGTGGCCAGGGAGAGCCGCATCTACGTCGAAGGTGTGCACGACGCGGCGCTCGTGGAGAAGATCTGGGGCCACGACCTGCGCGTCGAGGGCGTGGTGGTGGAGTATCTGGAGGGCGTGGACGACCTGCCCTCGATCGTCGAGGAGTTCGGTCCAGGGCCGGAGCGCAAGCTCGGCGTGCTGGTCGACCATCTGGTTCCCGGCTCGAAGGAGAGCCGGATCGCCGCTCAGGTGACCTCGCCGCACGTGCTGGTCGTCGGGCATCCGTTCGTCGACATCTGGCAGGCGGTCAAGCCCTCCGTGCTGCGCATTCCCGCGTGGCCGCAGGTGCCGCGCGGGCTGCCGTGGAAGGAAGGCGTGATCGCCGCGCTGGGCTGGGGGCTCGAACCCGCCGACGCGTGGCGCAGGATCCTGGGCGCGGTTTCCACATATGCCGACCTCGAGCCTTCTCTGCTCGGCAGGGTCGAAGAGCTGATCGACTTCGTGACGGAGACATGATGAGCGAGAACTTCCCTCAACCGCCCGACGGGGACGCCACCAGGCGCGTCGAGCGTTCCGACCTGCCGGGTTCCGGCCCGCAGCAACAACCGGGGTACGGCCCGCCGTCAGGCGGTCAGCCCTCAGGGGGTCACAACCCGCCGCCGCCCGACTACGGCCAGCCGTCAGGGGGTTACGGCCAGCCGTCCGGCGGTCATGGACAACCTCCCTCAGGAGGGTACGGTCCTTCGCAGGGGTACGGCCCTTCGCAGGGCTATCCGCCACCGCTGGGCTACGGCCAGCAGGCATACGACCCGCAGGGTTACGGCCAGCAGGCATACGACCCGCAGGGTTACGGCCAGCAGGCATACGACCCGCAGGGTTACGGCCAGCAGGCATACGACCCGCAGGGTTACGGCCAGCAGGGTTACAGCCAGCAGGGATACGGCCAGCAGCCCGGCTACGGTCCTGCCGGCTACCAGCGCCCGCCGTACACGCCCGGCCAGTACGGCCCCAGGCCAGGCAGCGACGACACCAGCATGGCGATGCTGGCCCACCTGCTCGGCATCCTCACCGGCTTCGTCGGTCCGCTGATCCTCTACTTGGTCAAGCGTGACGAGTCCCCCTACGTCCGCGACCAGGCGGCGCAGGCGCTCAACTTCCAGATCACGGTCTTCATCGGCTACATCGTCTGCATCGTGCTGTCGTTCGTGCTGATCGGATTCCTGCTGATGTTCGTGCTGTGGATCGCCGCGTTGATCTTCGAGATCATGGCGGCGGTGGCGGCCAACAGAGGCCAGAACCACCGCTACCCCGTCAACATCACCTTCGTCCGCTGACGGTCCTGAACCCGCGGTCGCCCGAGGCGGAGCCCGGCGTGTTCGACGAGCGCGCCGCCGCCTTCGCGATCCGGCGCGCTACAGGGTCAGGTCACGGATCAGGGCGTCGGCCAGCAGCCTGCCGCGCAGGGTGAGAACCATGCGCCCCGCTTTGAACGGCTCGGTCTCCAGCAGCCCGTCGCCCAGCGCTCTGGCCACGACGGTGCGCGCCTCCTGCGCCACGCCGTCCAGCGGGTAGCCGGAGGCCAGTCGCAGCTCCAGCATCAGCCGCTCCACCTCGCGGTCTCCGGCGGTGAGCACCTCGCGCGCGTGCGCGGGCGAGGTGCCCGCCGCCAGGCGCTGCGCGTAGGCGGCCGGATGCTTGACGTTCCACCAGCGGGTGCCGCCCACGTGGCTGTGCGCGCCCGGCCCGACCGCCCACCAGTCGCCGCCGGTCCAGTAGAGCAGGTTGTGCCGGCACCTGCCCTCCGCGGAGGTGGCCCAGTTCGACACCTCGTACCACTCGAAGCCCGCCTGTGACAGCAGCTCGTCGGCGATGAGATAGCGGTCGGCCGCCACGTCGTCGTCGGGCATCGGCAGCTCTCCGCGCCTGATCCTGGCCGCCAGCCTGGTGCCGTCCTCGACGATCAGCGAGTAGGCGGAGACGTGGTCGGGCTCGGCCTCGATCGCCGCCCGCAGCGAGGCCCGCCAGTCGTCGTCGCTCTCTCCTGGCGTGCTGTAGATCAGGTCCAGGTTGACGTGGTCGAACCCGGCCTTCTTCGCCTCCTGTACGGCCTGCGCCGCCCTCCCCGGGGTGTGGTGCCTGTCGAGGACCTTCAGCACGTGTTCCCTGGCGCTCTGCATGCCGAAGCTGACCCGGTTGAAGCCGCCGTCGCGCAGCCTGTCCAGGTAGGCGGGGTCGACCGACTCGGGGTTGGCCTCGGTGGTCACCTCGGCGCCCTGGGCCAGGCCGAACTCCTCGTCGATCGCGCGCAGGATCCTGGCCAGGTCGGCCGCGGGCAGCAGCGTGGGAGTGCCTCCGCCGAAGAACACGGTTTCGACGGGCAGCTCGGCGGCGCCGAGGACGCGGCGGGCCAGCCGTACCTCCTCGATGGCGGTGTCGGCGTAGTCGCGGTGGGAGGCGCCGGGACCCAGCTCGGCGGCGGTGTAGGTGTTGAAGTCGCAGTAGCCGCAGCGGGTCACGCAGAAGGGCACGTGGACGTAGAAGCCGAACGGGCGCTCGCCCAGGCCGTGCAGGGCGCTCGCGGGCAACTCGCCCGACGCGGGCGCGGGATCGCCGTCGGGAAGGGTGGATGGCACGCTTCCAGTCTGCCGTGCGCCGCGGACCACCCCGTCCCGCCCATTGACGCGCCGATCACGCGGGCCTACGATCCGGGTCAACTTTAAGGAAAGTTTCCTATAAGTTCGCCACTGGAGACGCCCGTGAAGAGAGCCCTCATCATCCTGTCCTCCTTAGTCCTGGGCCTGACGGCGGTGGCGCTGCCGGCCGAGGCCCACGGCGGTTTCAAGCGAGTCGCCTACTTCATCCAGTGGGGCGTCTACGGCAGGAACTTCCACGTCAAGGACATGGACACCAGCGGCGCGGCCGCCAAGCTGACCCACATCAACTACGCCTTCGGCTTCGTCGCCGCCGACGGCACCTGCGTCTCCGCCGACCCGTGGGCCGACTGGCAGCGGCCCGTCCCCGCCGAGCAGAGCGTGGACGGCGTCGCCGACGCCCCCGGCCAGGCGCTCAACGGCAACCTCAACCAGCTGCGCAAGCTCAAGGCCAAGCACCCCGGGCTGCGCGTGCTGCTCTCCCTCGGCGGCTGGACGGGCTCCCGCCACTTCTCCGACGCCGTCCTCACCCCCGAGGCGCGCGCCAAGCTGGCCACCTCCTGCGTCGACATGTGGCTGAAGGGCAACCTGCCCGGCCTCGAGGCGGGCGCGGCCGTGGGCGTGTTCGACGGCCTCGACCTCGACTGGGAGTGGCCCGGCTCCGAGGGCGCCCCGGGCAACGTGATCAGGCCCGAGGACAGGCGGAACTTCACCCTGTTCCTGTCCGAGCTCAGGTCGAGGATGGACGCGCACTCCCGCTCCGCCGAACTCACCGCCTTCCTCCCCGCCGCGGCGACGAAGATCGACGCCGGGTTCGAGGTGCGCAAGGTGTTCAAGCTGCTCGACTTCGCCACCATCCAGGGCTACGACCTGCGCGGCTCGTGGGAAGCGCAGACCGGGCACAACGGCAACCTCCTGACCGACCGCCGCGACCCGAACCCGGTGCGCTACAGCGTCGACCAGACCGTCCGCGACTACCTGTCCCGCGGCGCCCCCGCCAGGAAGATCGTGGTCGGCGTGCCCGCCTACGGCCAGGGCTGGACCGGGGTCACCGCCGGCGGCGACGGCCTGTACAAGCCCGCGACCGGGCCCGCCCCCGGCAAGTGGGCGGCCGGTACCGAGGACTACAAGGACCTGGTCGGCAAGCCCGGCAAGCGCTACCGCGACCTGCGGACCGGCACGGTGTGGCTGTACGACGGGAACGAGTTCTGGTCGTACGACGATCCGGCCGTGATGGTGCAGAAGGCCGCCTACATCCGGCTCAAGGGGCTCGGCGGGTCGATGATGTGGTCCATCGACCAGGACGACGCCAAGGCCTCCCTCACCTCGGCCCTGTACCAGGTCCTCCGCTGACCTTCCTCGCGTGCCCGCGAGCATGGTGAACGGCAGGCGAGGGGCTCGACCCGCGGGGACGGCGCAAGGGGTTCGCGCCGTCCCCGCGACCACGCGCCAGATCTGCCGTCACCCACGCCCCCTTCGCTTCATCTCCTCTGCTTCATCTCCTCTGCTTCGCCCCCACTGCCTCGTCCCCGCGCGGTGGCGATCCAGGGGATCTCCCTCGTCGGCACGGGCGGGAGCCGGCACTACTCCTCCGGTGGTGCCGGTACCGGCGCAACTGCGCCCCCCGGCGTACGCGGAAAGGCCACCCACAGGGGACGATCACGGACCCCGGAGCGGCGACGATTCCCCCGTCCCTTTCCCGCCGCCGTGCACGCGCTCACGCCTGCACCCCGTCGCCTGGAGTCAACCCATGCATGTCGTACCGCGACGCCTGTCGTCCATCCTCGCGGTCACGCTCGTCACGACGCTGTCCGGCTCGGG
>NZ_JBHUFV010000057.1:1059-1424 GCF_042681425.1 Nonomuraea mangrovi
GTCAGCTCGTGTCGTGAGATGTTGGGTTAAGTCCCGCAACGAGCGCAACCCTCGCCATTAGTTGCCATCATTAAGTTGGGCACTCTAATGGGACCGCCGGTGGTAAGCCGGAGGAAGGTGGGGATGACGTCAAGTCCTCATGGCCCTTACGGGGTGGGCTACACACGTGCTACAATGGCGACTACAGAGGGTTGCGATGCTGCGAAGCGGAGCTAATCCCTAAAAGTCGTCTCAGTTCGGATTGCACTCTGCAACTCGAGTGCATGAAGTCGGAATCGCTAGTAATCGCGGATCAGCATGCCGCGGTGAATACGTTCCCGGGCCTTGTACACACCGCCCGTCACGTCACGAAAGTCGGCAACACC
>NZ_JBHUFV010000058.1:0-42812 GCF_042681425.1 Nonomuraea mangrovi
CCTCGACTATGCTGCCGCGTAGTCGCAAGCCCTGATGTGTCTACTGAACCGGGGCAACTCCAAACCTCCGCCACGCCGAGCTGTTCAGACGACGCAACCGCGGTGTGAGTCAACGAGGTTCAGTCTGACGTACGGGCTGATTGCGACGGCCGCCATCCCGGCCAGAATGCTCCGTGGTTTCTCGGCCATTTATCGCCGGAACTTACAACCACAGCCGCCTCCAGCTACAAGGCGGCCAGCGAACGGCTACCGCGACCCCACGTCCTGAACTGGTGCACCGGGGGCTCCGGCTCGGTCCCGTCGGTCAGTCGAGCTCGCCGCGGCCGGCCAGTGACCTCGGGCCCGGGCGGCCGCGACCGAAGTCCACGCCGACCCCTGGATGGATCTTCGGATCAGGGGTGCGCGGTCATCGCGCTCTTCCAGCAGGCTTGAACCGCACGGATCGGGGTAGATGCCATGGCTGCGCGGCCTTCACTGCGTCCACCTTGGCCTGGGCATCGTCGGATCCCCACCACAGGTGGAATCACCTTGAGAAGGCCGCGTCGATGCATGCCGTAGCCGAAGCTGCAGGCAGCCCGGGGCGGCGCCGAGGCTCGAGGTGCAGGAGAGCCTGCGGCCGGTCGGTCCAAGGAGAGGTGATCACCTCTCCTTGACGATGGCCTCGGCGAACGGCAGACGGTAGGCCTCGGGGTCGAACACGCTCTCGTCGTCCATGGAGAACGTCTCGTACCGGTCCGAGCTCATGATGCGCGGGGTGGCTCCGGTGCCGGCTATTGAGCAGTGCAGAGCTGGGCGATCTCCAGGGACGTGTCCGCCCAGCGGGCGCTCCGCCGTACCGGAGTTCATCCGGAGTTCATCGCGGCAGGATGAGGGGCACGGTGCCCAGATCGGCGTGCAACCAGGCGGCCTGCTCGGTTTCGCCCAGCGCTTCGAGCGATCTGGCCTCGTCGAAGACGATCCCGAACCGGCGAGCGGCGGCCAGCGCCCGAGTGGCGGTTCGTCTCGCCGCTGGACGCCGACCGGTGAGGTCGAGCAGCAGCGCCGCGGCCCAGCCCATCCTGGCGGCGGCCGAAGGGGTCCGCCTGGCCAACTCGCCCATGTGGCGCAGCAGTCTCGGAATCGTCGCATCAGCCATCCGCAGCGTCCACAGCACCTCCGCCACCCCCGCCCACGCCTCAAGGGTTCCCCGCAGCGGCATGTCCGGTCGGTCCGCGGCCCTCAACGCGTCATGTACGGCCAGCCGTCCGGCGGTCACGTCACCGTCGAGCAGGCAGAGCCGGGCCTGTATCGTGCCGAGCCGCAGCCGCTGGATCGCCTGTATCTTGCCGCCGGCCCGCGCGAAGTGGTCCTCGTCGAGCGTGGGCAGCGCGAGGGTCGCCTCCTGCGCGGCCTTCAGTACCGTGGCCACCTCGGCCGGCTCACGGTCGGCCAGCCGTAACATCGCCTCGACCTGACCGGTCAGGCACCAGTAGCCGGACAGCTCATCGCCCATCCGCGCCACCGAGATCTCGGCCACCGCCGCCAGCATCGGCGCGGCGTCCGCGTAGCGGCCACGCTGGACCTCCAGCTCGGCGAGCAGTCCCTGGCAGTGCTCGGCGAGGCGAGGATCGGCGGGATGCCCGCAGGCCAGCGTCAGGGTCCGCTCGGCCGCGCCGAACCGGCCCTCTGCGACGAGCCGCAGCCCCCGGGCCAGGCGGGCGCGGGAGACGGCGACGGGGTCGGGCACCGCCGCGACGGCCTCGTCGGCGAGGCGGCCGTAGTGGCGCGAGACCCTCTCGAACCCGGCGAGGCCGGCGACGACCGCGAAGTTCGCGTAGGCTTCCGCGCGTTCGGCGGCCCCGCCCGCCCGCTCCGCCGCGTCCAGGTGACGCAGGACCGCAAGCAACATGGTGCTCTGGTCCTGCCGGTGGTAGCCGAGTTCGGCGAGAATCGACAGCGTCCGCGCGGCCTCGGCGGCAAGCGCGCGTTCAGGTGCCCTCCAGGCCGCTCCGTCAAGGGGCGTCATGCGGTAGGCCACCTGGCGGGTCACCGTCCCGGCCAGCGCCCCGAGCCTACCGAGCCGGGTCGCCGGCAGCGGCCGATCGGCCACGGCCAACGCATCGGTCAACGACACCAGACTGTCGCCGCCTCGCTCGAACTGGAAGTGAGCGATCCCCGCCAGCCGGTGCCACAGCGCCGACTCCATCCGCCCCGCCCCTGCACCCGCAACCTGCCCGCTCGCGATCATGTCGGATGCGATCGACAGCGCCTCGGCGTAATAGTGCCTGCGCAGGCACAGCGTCCAGTAGTTCTCCGCGAACGCCGCCCGACCGAGGCCGATGTGCCGCCAGGCCAGACGGATGTCGTCCATTTCCGGGTCGATCTCGTCGAGCACGGCCCGATCGGCGTGGTCGCCCAGCCGGGCGGCCCGTTCGCTGAGGAAGCGCGCGTACCAGGCGGCATGCCGGGCCCGCGGGGCGTCGTCGGCGAGCCGGGCGACCGCGCACTGCCGTACGAGCTCGTGCACCCGGTGGCGGCCGTCGCGGTCGCGGCGCACCAGGGAATGATCCGCGAGTCTGGCGATGACCACGGCGGTGGTGGCCGCGACCTCCAGCGCGGCGGCGAGCGTGAACCCGCCGGCGAACACCGAGACGCCCGCCAGGACCTGCTGCTCCGGCACGGTGAGAAGTCGCCATGAAGCGTCGAAGACCTGCTTCATGCTCGCGTGCCTGCCCACCGCGGGCACCGGATGTTCCAGCAGGTCCGCGGGCGATGACTGCCTGCAGGGATCGCCGGGTGGCGCCAGCCGATCCGCGATCTCCTCGCACGTCAGCGCACGCGTCAGGGACGCGGCCAGTTCGACCGCCAGGGGCAGCCCGCCAACGGCCGAGCAGATGCGGGCCAGCGCGTGAGGTTCGGGGTCGAAGTTCGGATCGAGCCGTCTGGACCGTTCCACGAACAGTGCTCGCGCCGAGGTGCCGGGCAGAGCCGGCACCTCGTGGACGTGTTCCGCGCAGATGCCCAGCCTGCGCCGCGAGGTGGCCAGGATCCGCACGTCGGGCGCCGCCGCCAGGATCGCCTCGGCGAGGCTCGCCATGGTGGGCAGATGCTCCAGGTTGTCCAGGATGAGGAGCATGCGCCGGTGGCGTACGGCGGCGAGCAGCAGGTCGCGCGGGGGCCTTGGCGGCGTGAGGTCGACACCGATCCCCTTGGCCAGCGTGATCACGACAGCGTCCGCCTCAGCCGCGGGCGTCTCCGTCGCGGTGGCGCGGTCTTCGGGTGGGCGCAAACCGGCGAACGAGACGAAGAGCGCATCGGTGTCGAAGCGCTCGCTGATGGCGATGGCCAGCCTGGTCTTGCCTACACCGCCCGGACCGGTCAGTGTCAGCAGCCGGACCCGGTGATCGCGCAGTCGCGCCACCGCAAGCTCGATCTCGTCGGCACGGCCGATCAACCCGGTCAGCGGGCAGGGCAGGCGACGCCTCGCGGGCGCACCCGCCTTTGCCACCGGCACGCGCACTCCAGACCCGGCGGGCGCATCCGCCTTTGCCACCGGCACGCGCACTCCAGACCCGGCGGGCGCATCCGCCTTTGCCACCGGCACGCGCACTCCAGACCCGGCGGGCGCATCCGCCTTTGCCACCACGCGCGCTCCGGACCCCGCGGGCGCGATCCGCCGCAGCAGCGCCTGCGTGCTCTGGTCGGGTGGCACGCCGAGCTCCTGGTCCAGCACCCGGCGGCACGTCTCGTAGTGGGCGAGCGCGCCCGCGCGGTCGCCCATCGCGGACAGGGCCTCGATGACCAGCCGATGGGCGCACTCGTCCAGCGGGTCGATCTCCAGCAGACTGCGCGCCAGTCGTACCGCGTCCTCACAGTCGCCCCGCTCGCGCGCAGCGCGCGCCCGCTCACGCAGCACTCGCGCCGCCGCGTGCGCCGCCTGCCGGCGGCGCTGGGCCATCCAGTCGTCGAACCGGGGCACATCGGGGATCGTCAAGTCGTCGAGGAAGCCGCCTCGGTAGGCTTCCGGCACCGAGCCGCCCCCGACCAGGTCGTCCCAGTCGAGGGAGTACGGACGGCCGCGATCGAAGGCGACCTGGGCAGGGGTGATCGCCAGGTGATCGCCCACGGCCCGGCGCAGCTCCATCAGAGCGAGCCGCAGGCTCCCACGCGCTTTCGCCTCTGCGCGCTCACCCCACAGCAGGCAGGCCAGGGCCGACCTGGTGTGCGGCGTGCCCTCGACCATCAGGTAGAACAGCACCGCCCGTGCCTTGGCCGACCTCACCGGCACGACGTGACCGTCTCCCCTGGCTATCGAGGACATCCCCAGTACGCGCACGCGCAACTCGTCCATCCGGCGCCCCCTGTCGGCACGGCCCCCGTGACAACGCCACGATCGTAAGCTTCCGCAGGGGTTACGAAGAGGTAATTGTCCGCATATAGGGAGTCCGGTCGGGGCCGGGCTCCGCGGGTCAACCCAGCAGCTGGGGGTTCAGGCCGGTGGAACATTCGCAGGCGAGGGCTTGCGCCGGGGTAGACGATCTGGATGCCGACGGGGACGGCCGTCCCGTCGCCGGGGCTGACTCGTGCTCGGCTGGCTCGGCACCGCCGGCTCGCCGTGGGGGCACGGTTGGCGCGTGTTGTTCGGCGGCCAGGTGAGCGTGGCCGCCGAAGGCCCCGCCGATTCCTTCGGCGGGGCCTTCGGCCGGGTCGACTACAGCCCGGTCAGCTTGAGCTTGACCTTGTAGGAGTAAAAGGTTCCGTTCATTCCTTCGATGAAGTCCTCCTCGTAGCCGACAGCGCCGACGCCGAGCGGGGCGCACGTGGAGCCGTGGGCGATCACGGAGCCGAGGCTGTCACCAGAGTTGACCCACGGCGGGGTGACCTCGCGCAGGTTGAAGGACGCGGTCCCGGTGCTCGTGACGACCGTGGACGGGTGCCCGAAGTCGGCGGGGTCTCCGTCGTCTCCGGTATCCATGGTGAACCAACCGTTGTTGGGGAACAGGTTCCCGCCGACCAGGAAGCGGAGCTCGTCATGCCCGTCCCGTTCTCCCACGTTGAGTGCGTCGATGTCGTACAGCTCCACGCGGCACGACCCGGCCGTCGCGGCGGCTGGGCTCGCGGCCAGTGCCACCGGTGCGACCAGGCCCGCGGCCAGGGCCAGTGCGGTGATCAGTTTGTGAGAGTGCATGTGTCCTTCTTGGTGTCGGAACGCTCTGCGGCCTTCGCCGAACGTGGCCTCAGAATGGGGCGGGCACCGTGAGCGCACCGTGAGCGCACCGTGAGAGCCCAGGTCAGCGACGGTGCTACGCCGTCAGGTCGCACAGCCACCCGACCTGGTCGCCCGCCGGCGCACCGAACGACCGGCGAGCCGGTGTCGCGGATGGCTGCGGCGGGGCCTCACTACACCCGAGCCCCTGCCCCCGGTGCGTTCCACCTCATCGAGCAGCGCGTCCCCATCCCGCTGTCAACGTCTCCGCACTCAACACCATGTCAGTCCACCCGGCCCCAGATGCCCAGCAGGTCCTTGCCCGGGCGGAAGCCGTGCGCCTCCGCCATGTGCGCCGCTTCCTCGAACCCGTGGGCCACAGCCGACGGCAGGTGCGCGTCGCTCCCGAACGTCACCGCCTGCCCGCCCTCCTCGCGCCACCAGCGCAGGATGGTCGAGTGCAGCGGCAGGCGCGTGTTGATCTCCAGAGCCCTGCCCGACTCCGCCGTCACCCGCAGCGCGTGCCGGAACTCCTCCTCGAACTCCAGCAGATCGAACGCCCCCGCTTGCTGCGTCGGCCAGTAGCGGATCGGATAGTCGATGTGCGCCAGTACGGTGAACACCTCGCTCTGCGCGATCAGTCGGGGAATCTCCGCCAGGTAGTCACGCATGACCGCCGCCGCCGGCCGCCGCGCGAACTGCCCTGGAGGCTCGGTGAACCTGTCCCCGATCGGGAGGCAGTGCAGCGACCCGATCAGCCGATCGAACGGCCCTACCGAGAGCAGCTTCGCGATCTCCTCGGCATGCCGGTGCGGCTCGCCCAGTTCCATGCCACTCAGGATCCGCAACTCCGGGAAGCGCTCTCGGCACCTCTCGATCGCCTCCAGGTATCCGGCCGCGTCGAACCTCGGCGGAGTCAGTTCACCATCAGGTGAGCACACGGTCGCCAGGTGGTCATCCGGGGGCAACCCGTCGAGGTTGACCATCCACACGGTGTGGTCGACATGCTCCGTGAAGGCGATCGCGGGCAGGCCGAGCTCCACCGCCTTTTCGCAGGTGCGCTCCATCGATCCCAGCGGCGCGTCCCAGGACCATTCGCTGTGCACATGACTGTCCGCGGGCAACATCACGACCCTCACCTCTCACCGATCGGAAGATCACCGCACAGCGTACCGAGCGGTCACGAGGGCGAGGTGCCGGACGACGTCGAACCCCTCTGTGGTCCCGACATGGAAGCCCGATCCGCCTAGCCCCCAGTTCGACCAGCGGGGCCCCTACCGCCGAGGCGCCAGAACGTCGGGCGGCTGCGAAAGCGACCGTCGGATCGGGAACGTCATTCTCACGGTTGCATCAGCGCCACAGGCTGGGCAATCAGCAAGCGCTCGGGCCTGGCCGTCAGCGGCGCCGGGCCCGGCGCAGCTCCTGCACGCCGGTGACGATGCCGAAGGCGATCAACCCGGCGAGGTAGGCGATGACGCCGAAGACCACGCCGTTGCCGTCGACGTGCTCCCACTGGGTGATCAGCAGCACACCGATGCCAACGCCGAGCACCGGCTGCAATGGCAGCAGCGTCACGGCCAGCAGGAGGCGGTGCCGCGCCAGGAAGGTGCGGCCCCGCACGGCGATGATCCGGGCGGTGACGGCCACCGCTGCGGCGGCGAAGAGGACGGCGAGCATCGAGGGGAAGTCCATGCTCAGCTCCGTCTCGCCAGCAGGTGCAGCACCAGCGCGATCGCGCCGCCCGCGGCCAGGCCGGTCAGGGTCACGGGCCAGAACGACAGGCCGTCCGTTCCGGGAACGGGGATGTCCGGCCACTGCCGGGAGTCAAGCTCCGCGGCGATCAGGAAGACCACCGCGGCGGCGAGGGTCGTGACGATCTGCGCCGCGAAGGCCAGGCCCCAGGGCCGCTCGCCGGCCGGGTCGGGCTCCTGGACCCGGGTCACGGCCTGCGATCTGGGCGGCGCGGCCTCCTCGCCGACGATGAGCCGCACCAGCCCGCTCGCGTCCGGCCGGTGGTGCGGCTCCTTGGCCAGGCACGCGTCCAGCAGGCCGCGTAACTCCGGCGGGACGCCGGCAAGGTCGGGCTCGTGGTTGAGGATGCGGTTGAACACCGCCGGGATGCTGTCCTGGCCGAACGCCGGCCGCCCGGTCGCGGCGAACACCATGGTGACCGCCCAGGAGAACACGTCCGACTCCGGCCCCACGGCCGCGCCGCGCAGTTGCTCGGGCGACATGTACGGCGGCGTGCCGACCACGGCGCTGGACTGCATGGTCGTGCCCTCCAGCGCGCGGGAGATCCCGAAGTCGATGACGCGCGGCCCGTCCGGCCCGAGCAGTACGTTGCTCGGCTTGAAGTCGCGGTGCACGATCCCGGCCTCGTGGATGGCCTTCAGCGCCGCCGCGGTGGCGAGCATGAGGCGGCGTGTGCCGCCGGCGGCGCGCGGCCCCTCGCGGGCGATCAGCTGCTGGAGCGATTCGCCGGGGATGTATTCGCTGACGATGTAGGGCTGGTTGCCCTGGACGTCGACGTCCAGGATCTGGGCGGTGCCGAAGGGCCCGACCCGGCGGGCCGCCTCCACCTCGCGCAGGAAGCGGCGGCGGTTGCCGGCGTCGTGGGCCAGCCTGGCGTGCAGGAGCTTGATCGCCACCCGGCCGCCTGAAGGGTCGACGCCGAGGTAGACCGCGCCCTGCCCGCCTTCGCCCAGCAGCCCCTCCAAACGGTAGGGGCCGACGTGGGAGGGTTCGGCGATCATGCACCTTCTTATATCAGGCGCTGGTAGTCCGGGGTTGAGGAACATCGGTACCAGCCGTTGGCGCCGGGAATGATCTTGACGAAAGTGGGCTACCGACCGGTCACGCCCGCCACCATGGCCAGGCGGCGGGCCGGCTCTCTCTCACGGCGTGGTCGGCATCGACCGGGCGCCAGGGCCCGCCTGTGCCGCCGGCGGGCCCCGGCGGGGGCTGGGAGGGTCAGCTGGGCTGGCGAGTGGGCATGATCGTGACCTGCTGCAGGTTCGCGCGCGGCGGCAGCGTGGCGATGAAGCCGACGGTCTCGGCGATGTCCTGCGGCGTGAGCCACTCCATCGTCTCCTTGGAGCCCTCCAGCCACTGAAGCGCGCCGTCGTCGGTGACGTGGCTCTGCAGCTCAGTACCGACGATGCCCGGCTCGAGCGCCGACACCCTCACGTTCTTGGCGCCCAGCTCGGCACGCAGATGACGCGATAGGTGGGTGACGTACGCCTTGGTGCCGGAGTAGACGGCGAAGTTCGGGAAGATGTTCTGCGCCGCGATCGACGAGGTGTTGATCAAGTCGGCCACGCCACGCTCGCCGGCGGTCTCGACCAGCTGCGGGATGAACGCGCCGATGACGTTCATCAGCCCGGTGATGTTGAGGTCGATCTGACGCTGCCACTGATCGGCGGCCAGCTCCTCGATCGGGGCGGGCAGCATGACGCCCGCGTTGTTGAGCAGCAGGTCTGCGCCGCCCAGTTCGGCCGCCACCCGGCCGGCAGCCGATCGCACCGCCGCGGCATCGGTCACGTCGACGCCGATCGCCAGGGCGGTGCCACCGTGCTTCTCGATCCGGGAGACCAGCTCGTCCAGCCGGTCCGCGCGCCGGGCCAGGACGGCGACGCGCGCGCCCAGCCCCGCCAGGTGTTCGGCTGCGGCCTCGCCGATGCCACTGGAGGCGCCGGTGACGACTGCCACGCGGCCGGTCAGGGGCTTGGTAAGGGTTTGCGTGGACATGGGTGCACACCTTCCGAAGGGTGAGGAATCACGGGGTGGGACCGTGGCCGACAGTCGTCGGCCGCATCTCCAGCACACCACCCCTGAGCTCCGGTTACGGGGCTTGAGCAGGCCCTGAGCAGGCAGGTACCGGAAAGGCAGGTACTGGCAGGGCCACCCCGGAAGGAGTGCGCCATACATGGCCGCGCCACACTGGGAGCATGGACCGTAGTAGCGAGCTCGCCGACTTTCTGCGCTCCCGTCGCGCCCGGATCACCCCCGATCGCGCGGGGCTGGCCGAGGACGGCCGCGCCCGGCGGGTGCCCGGACTGCGCCGCGACGAGGTCGCCCGCCTCGCAGGCGTGAGCACCGAGTACTACACCCGTCTCGAACAGGGCCGCGCAGGAAACCCCTCCCCGGAGGTCGTCGAGGCCCTCGCACGCACCCTCCAGCTCGATCTCGCGGAGCGGGAGCACCTCACCGACCTGCTGGCACGGCCCACACCCGCCCGCCGTGCCCCTGCCGATCCGCAGCGGGTCCGCCCAGGCCTGCACCTCATGCTCCAGACCTTGGAGAACGTCCCCGCCTTCATCCTCGGCCGGCGCACTGACGTGCTGGCCACCAACCGCCTGGCGCGCGCGGTGCTGACCGACTTCGACGCCCTCCCCGTCCCGCAGCGCAACCTCGCCCGCTACTACCTCCTGGACCCGGAGGCCCGTGACCGCGTTGGAGACTGGGCACAGATCGCCGCCGAGACCGTCGCCATCCTCCGCCTCGAGGCGGGCCGCCACCCGCACGACCGGCGGCTCGCCGACCTCGTGGGCGAGCTCATCCTGCGGTCACCCGAATTCACCGTCTGGTGGAACGACCACCGCGTCCTGCGCCGCACCCACGGCACCAAGCACTACCACCATCCCGTCGTGGGCGATCTCCACTTCGCCTACGAGTCCTTCCAGCCTCCTGGCGACCCCGACCAGACCCTGTGCGTCTACAACCCCGAACCCGGCTCCGCCACCGCCGAGGCCCTGCGGCTGCTGAGCAGCTGGACCACCCCCAGCCCCCAGGCGCACACCCCGTCCGCGGACGCGCGGTGAGCGCCGAAAGCCCCTGCAGAGTCCGCGAGCACCGGGCAACGGCGCGACGTGAACTACCGCGCGCTCGGTTTGTCCGGGGGAGGGCCCCAGCGTTCCGAGTGACCGCAGGCCCTCCAACAGGCGGTCCCGGTCGTGCCGTCCTGGTGGCTGTCTCCGGCCGCCGGTAGGAGGGCGACGGAGGAGAGTGCGCATCCCGCCGTTCACGGCGTCAGCTTGAGCCTTTTCCTCGACGCACCCGGGAACACGGCGACCAGGTGCTGTTCTTCCCCTGCATCGTCGACTCGCACGTAGACACGGAGCCGGTAGCGGCCCTTGCCCGCGATCGCCAGGTTCGGCATCGGGGCACCCGCGCCGACCTCTCCGCCCTCGCCCATCTCCGGCACGGTAAGCCGGCCGCTGCGGCTGACGATCGGCACCTCGTTGACCTGATCCCACCCGGCCGGCCGCCGTGGCGGCGCGGTGCGGAAGGACTTCACGGTAAGGCACAGATCAACGACGTCTTCGATGTGCCCGATGAGCACCGCGCTGCCGGCCACCCCGATGAGGGCGCTGTCGTCGTAGACCTTGTCCATCGCCTGCTCCGCCGCCTCCTCAGCCGCTTCGTCTCCGGGGTCGTGGACCAGATAGCCGGGATCGCCATCGACGAACAGGAAGTATGTGGCCGTGGCCTGGACGACACCCTTCGTCCGGGGCCACGGGTCGCGGCACTTGGCGTTCTCCTCAGCGATGTGGGCGGTGTTCGCCGCTTCCTCCTCCGTCGTCGACCGCAGCAGCTCGGGATGGGCTGCGCCGACGATCTCCGGGCAGACGTAGACGAGGTCCCTCGGGTCCGCGCCCCACGCGGGCCGCGCGCTCCCGGCCCGCGTCAGGATCGCCTCCTGCTCGTCGCCGTCCTTCGTACGGCAGAGCGCCCGCCCGTACGCGAGGATCTCCTGGTCCGACAGGCTGTCCGGGAACATGGGCGGGGCTCCGCCCTCTGTGCTCCGCGCCAGGCACAGGAACGCGGCGTCGCGTTCCGCAGGCTTCAGGTCACCGAAGTTGGGCCGGTCGTAGCAGTCCGTCGACCAGCCGGTGTAGGCGAGGCGCGGGGTCTGCTCCGGGTGGATCAGTGCGATGATCGGCAATACGGCCACGGCCGCCACCGCGACGCGGATCACGCGCCGCCGCGCGGGCGGAAGGTCCGCCGGGCGGCCCTCGGCGGGCAGTTCACGGGCGGTCGCCGCGATCCACACGGTGTTGACGAGCCCCACCGCGTCCATCATGACCAGCATCGCCAGATTGCCGCTGGAGAACCTTCCGAAGAGAACGTTGAACGGGATCACCAGCGCGTAGACGCCCACCGACAACCACCCTACGGTCTGCGTTCCGCGGCTCCACCGGCCGTCGCGCCGCTGCCCGACGACCGTGATGACGGTCGCCGCCACTCCGCCCAGCACCAAGCCCGGTCCGACGATGCCGCCCGATCCGAGCTCTGGGAGGTCGAGTTCGTCGAGCAGTTCGTCGGCCATCCCGGCCAGCTCGACCGCGAACATCGCTCCGGCCGCCGCGCGCAGCATGCGGGACCGCCAGCGGATAACGAGCAGGTAGAGGACATCGATCGCGGTCCACAGCGCGAGCCCGAGTGCCGAGTCGACCGCGTCGGAGAGCAGCGCGATCGGGTACCACAGCACGAGGGTGTACGCCACCGCCAGATACAGCAGTCGGCGCAGCGCCCTCGCCCGGCGGTCCAGCGGTCCAGGCGCGGGGGCACGCAGGATCAGCCACAGGAACGCGGCCTTCACCAGGGCGGCCACGAGCAGCGTCACAGTCGTCAGGGCGTCAAACCCGCCGCGTGCGTAGTCCTCCGCATAGTCCGGCGGCGACCATTCGACGGCCACCCAGAGCCAGGCGTCGCCGAGCATCAGGCCCGCGACCGCCGCCGCAAGAACCAGACCTACTAATCCAGTCCTGATAATCCGCCAGAAACCATCCGATAGCACGGGACGCGATCTTAACGCTGCGAGGTCGGCGCCGGCATGCCGCTCGACTCGGGCCGGCACGGCGCCCACAGCTGACCATTCCAGCTGATCGTGAAGGGGCAAGCGCCATCCCTCGCACGCGGCTCTGGCTGGAGCCCGCAGGGGGATCAGCCAGAGCCTGACAGCAGCCGCCATCGATCAAGGCGGGAATCGGGAGGAAGGGCACGGCGCCCCGCATCCCGGCGGTCATCGTCGTCCCGGCCGGGCCGGTCTGAAGACCGACCCTCTGCTGATCGGGAGAAGGTCAACGCCTGGAGGCGATCGGCGGCGAGCAGGACCGACTGCCTTGCAGCGGCCGGCATGTTCGGGGCGACCCCGCACAGGCGCTGTTGGCGCACGGGTCCTGCTCCTGCCCGCGATGGCCTGGTCGCTGACGCGACCGCGGGCAGGAGAGGAGGCATGGCCGCGCCGTCGCGCTCGCGGCGAGACCACGGACGCCAAGCGACAGCGCCGCAGACCCGGGGCCTGCGGCGCCGCACCACGATCAGCCGGTGTAGGCCGGCCTGGCGACGACGGGCTCAGGGCCCGCCGTCGTCTTGACCGCCGGCCGCTGGTCGGCCGGCGCAGGGGCGGGCGAGGCGGACGGCTTCGTGGGATCGGCCGTGGCCGTGCCCGAGAAGCCTGCGAGGCCCGCGGTCAGCGCCAGCACAGCGCCGATGCCGAAGAGCGTGGCTTTGATCTTCATATGATTCCCCTGTTCATTCACGTCGGGCCTCAGCCCTGAACGACGACCGGAGTACCGATCGCCAGGTTGTTCGCCATCCAGGTGATGTCGTCGTTGCTGATCCGGACGCAGCCGTGGCTGGCCCGCGTGCCGATGGCGGAGGGCTTGTTCGTCCCGTGGATCGCCAGCTGGCCTGGGCCGCCGGCGAAGCTCTTCAGCACCGGTGAGAAGCCGCTCAGCCCGAAGGCGTAGGCGCCGTAGGCCCCGCCCGGGTCGGCGGGCTTCACCAGCTCGGTGAAGAAGTAACGACCTGGAGGCGTCGGTGTGCCCGCTTCGCCCGTCGCGACCCTGCCCGTCCTGACGGGCTTGTCGCCGTCATAGACCGTGAACCTGAACGCCCCGCGATCGATCTCCACCCGGTAGGAGGTCTCCGCTAGCGTTACGTCGGTGGCCTTGATCCAGCCCTTGCCGCCGTTCGGCCGGACCGGCAGCAGCACCTGGAGCCACTCGCCCTCGTCACGTTCCACCAGGAAGACACGCGCCGCGCCGTAGTCATTGGGACTCGTGATCGTCCTCTGTGCCAGCCCCTCCTTGTTTCCATAGACACTGATCCGAGATCCCTTGACGGTCGCGATCTTCGAACCGGCGCCGGTCGCCGGCTCAGGCCGTACGGCGCTGCTCGCGGAAGCGGCGCCGGCAGCCGGCTCGTGCCGTACAGCGCTGCCGGCGCTGCTCACACAGCCGGTCAGCAGGAAGGCGAGCGTCGCCGCAGCAGCCGTACGAAGCAGGTTGGTTCTCACCTGCCGCAGCCTGGCGACAGAATGTGTGAAACCTGTTTGGTTGTCATGCGGATCCCATGTGCACCCCTGACATGGGCATAGCCTCGGCTCATGTGCGCGTACGTGCTGGTCGCCGAGGACGATCCCAAGCAGGCCGAACTGCTCAGGCGGTATCTGGAGCGGGAGGGCCATGAGGTCCTCGTCGTGCACGACGGGCGTTCCGCGATCGACGAGGCACGGCGCGCGGATCCCGACCTCGTCGTGCTCGACGTGATGATGCCGAAGGTCGACGGGTTGGACGTCTGCCGGGTGCTGCGTGCCGAGTCCGACCTGCCGATCCTGATGCTGACCGCCAGGTCCACCGAGGACGATCTGCTGTTGGGGCTCGACCTCGGCGCTGACGACTATGTCGCCAAGCCGTACAGCCCGCGTGAGCTGATGGCCCGCGTGCGGACCCTGCTGCGCCGTACCA
The DNA here is from genome assembly GCF_042681425.1 of Nonomuraea mangrovi. Lineage (NCBI taxonomy): Bacteria > Bacillati > Actinomycetota > Actinomycetes > Streptosporangiales > Streptosporangiaceae > Nonomuraea > Nonomuraea mangrovi. Next base: position 13,939 of record NZ_JBHUFV010000058.1, read on the forward strand.
GGAGGTCACAGGACGCCGATCGGCAGGTGTTCCAGGCGGGCGATCTCCTCGTGGACCCGGTCAGGCACACCGTCACCGCGGCGGACACGCTGGTGGACTGCACACTCGCGGAGTTCCGGATCATCGAGACGCTGGCCGCCGAGCCGGAGCGGGTGTTCACCAGGAAGCAGTTGCTGGAGCGCATCCACGGCTTCGACAGGTTCATCACCGAACGCACGGTCGACGTGCACGTGATGAACCTGCGCAAGAAGATCGAGCCTGATCCGCGCCGCCCGGTCCGGCTGCTGACCGTGTACGGCGTCGGCTACAAACTGACCCACGCATGAGGTCGTTGTTCGTCAGGTTGCTCACGAGTTCGGCTGTCGTGGCGGTCTGCTCGATCACGGCGACCGCGTGGCTGGCCGCCAGCAGCACCTCCGGCGCCATCCAGCGCGAGCAGGGCCAGACGCTGGCCAGCGACGCCCGGATCAACAACAGCCTGCTCGGCTACGCCTCCCGCCATTCGGACTGGTCGGGCGTCGCCGCCACCCTGCGCGACCTCGCCGCCCAGAACAGCCGCCGCATCGCCCTGGCCACCGAGAACGGCACCCTCATCGCGGACTCGGCGACCGCCGGGACACCACTGCCCGCCAAGGTGTCGGCCGTCGTCGACCCGCTGGCCGTGGACGTGACCCTGGTGCCGGGAGCGGCCAGGGACCGTATCGATCCCCGCGCGGTGGGTCCTTTCCTGCTGTCCGACCGCGATCGCGCCCGGCTGAGGAAGGCCGCCGACACCTACGCGGTCTGCGCGGGCCGCACCGGGCAGGCCGTACAGGTGACCGTCTCGAACACCGGCAGGCCGCTCGTCAGGCCGCTCGTCACGACGCTCAGCCAGGGGGCCCGTCAGGAGCCGAGCCCGATGCCGAGCCCGATGCCGACCGCGGCCCCCGTCGTGATGGGCGGCTGCGACGACACCGCCTTCAGCACGCCGACGCGCACCGAGAAAGCCGCGTTGAGACAACTCAACCTCCGGGTCAGCAGGTGCCTCAAGGGGAAGGGCGCGGGAAGGGGCTCGGTCGGCCTCGACCTCACCTGGGTCCCCAAGGAGAAACAGCCGGTGCAGCCGGCCGCCGAACCCGATCAGGTCATCTCCTCCTGCATCGTCACGGCACGCAAAGAACAACTCGATCCCTACGTCGCCCCCGCGGCGTACCTGTACATCGGCTCGCCCGTCGAGGCCACCGGCCAGCGCATCCCGCTGCCCTCGATCGCCGGTGCCGCCCTCCTCGTGCTCGTACTGACCGTGGGCGTGAGCGTCATGGCGGCCAGGCGCCTGGTCAGGCCCGTCAACGCGCTCACCCACGCCGCGCAGCGGATGCGCGACGGGGACAGCTCCGCCCGCGTCACAGTCAGGACCACCGGCGAGATCAGCGAGCTCGCCACGGCGTTCAACGAGATGTCGGAACATCTCCAGCGCATGGAGGAGCAGCGCAAGGCCATGGTCAGCGACGTCTCCCACGAGCTGCGCACACCGCTGAGCAACCTCAGGGGCTGGCTGGAGGCCGCCCAGGACGGCGTCGCCGAGTTGGACCCAGCGCTGATCGCCTCGCTGGTCGAGGAGATCCTGCTGCTGCAACACATCGTCGACGACCTTCAGCAGCTCGCCCTCGCCGACGCCGGCATGCTCCGCCTGCATGTCGAACCCGTCCACCTCGGCGACCTTCTCGAGCAGGTGACCACCGCTCACCGCGGCCGGGCCGAAGCCGCAGGGCTCACGCTGACCACCGTGGTCACCGACGACCCCCGGCTGACCGCGGATCCGGTACGGCTCCGCCAGGCCGTCGGCAATCTGGTGACCAACTCCCTGCGTTACACGCCACGCGGCGGGCACATCACGCTGGGCGCCCGCCAGGATGGCGACCAGGTCGTCGTCGAAGTGACCGACACGGGGATCGGGATCCGCGCCGAGTACCTCCCCCACGTCTTCGACCGCTTCTGGCGGGCGGAGAAGTCCCGCAACCGCCAGACCGGCGGCAGCGGGCTCGGGCTCGCCATCGTGCGCAACCTGGCCGAGGCGCACGGCGGCACGGCCACGGTCGCCAGCGTGCCAGGGGTCCGCACGACGTTCGCCCTGCGCCTGCCGTCGTAGTGGCCTGCGGGTGCCCGACCGCCCTCATGCGGTCCTTCGAGCCGGGCGAGAACCGGCGGTGCCGCTTCGTCGACAACCTGATGGGCTGATCCGGCATCTAACCTCGCATGAACGGGGAGCCGTCAAGGCTGGGGAGATACTGGCTGGCCGGCAGGCTGGGCGCAGGGGGACAGGGCGTCGTCTACGAGGCCTACGACGAGGCGGCCAACCGCGTCGCGGTCAAAGTGCTGCACGCCTACCTTTCGGGAGACTCGACGTTGCGGCGGCGCTTCCTGCGGGAAGTGACCGCCGCGCAGCGCGTCGCGTCGTTCTGCACGGCCAGGATCATCGGCCACGACCTGGAGGGCGAGCGGCCCTACCTGGTCAGCGAGTTCGTCTCCGGCCCGAGCCTGCGCAGGGCAGCGCCCTTCTCCGGCGACGACCTGCACCGGCTCGCGCTCGGCGTGGCCACCGCCCTGGCCGCCATCCACCAGGCCGGGGTGGTCCACCGCGACCTGAAGCCGGAGAACGTCCTGCTGGGCCCCGACGGCCCGCGCGTCATCGACTTCGGCATCGCCAGGGCCGCCGGGTTGTCCATGACCTCGACGGGGGAGCTGACGGGCACGCCGATGTACATGGCGCCCGAGGTCTTCGACGGCGGCCGGGCAGAGCCGCCCGCCGACGTGTTCGCCTGGGGCGCGCTGGTCTGCTTCGCCGCCACAGGCCGCGACCTGTTCCACGCGCCGACCACCGTCGCGGTGATCCACCGGCTCCTCACCGACGAGCCCGACCTGTCCGCGCTGCCCCCGGCGCTGCGCGAGCCGGTGGCCGCCGCGCTGGACAAGGACCCGGCCAACCGGCCCACCGCGCACGCCCTGCTGACCACCCTGCTCAGCGGCGGCCGGCCGCTGGATCACGGCGGTGAGCAGGCTCCGATGGCCGCGGCCGCGCACGCGGCGGCGGCGATGCGGACGCCCGAGTCGCTGGCGGGACGGCCCGCGCTCGGCCAGGTCGCCGAGCACTTCTACGCCTCGCTCCCGCCGCACGAGCGCGACCTGGCCAGGCAGCTTCTGCTGCGCCTGGTCGACGTGCGCGAGGGCGAGGACTCCATCCGCCACGCCGCCACGGAGGAACTGGTCGAAGGCCGCCCGGAGGCCGAACGGCTGCTGGCCGAACTGGAGCGGGCCAGCCTGGTCGAGCGCGGCGCCGGCACCGTATCGATGGGCCGCGCCGCGCTGCTACGCGCCTGGCCACGCCTGCACGAGTGGGTCAGCGGCGACCGCGAGGCCCTCTCGCGCCACCGCAGGCTCGGCGAGGCCGCGCGCCGATGGGCGGCGCACGGGCGCCTGCCGGAGGACCTGCTCCAAGGTACGGCTCTGCGCGAGGTCATGACCTGGGCGCCGCAGACCCCCGAGCACCTGACGCTGAACCCCACCGAGCGGGCCTTCGTCGAGGCCAGCACCGCCCAGGCGGCCGGCCGGGCCAGGCGGCGCAGGCTGGTCGGCGGCGGCGTCTCCGTCCTGCTGGTCACCGCGTTGATCGCCGGGATCGTGGCCTGGCAGCAGACCCGCCTGAGCCAGGCCAGCGGCCGGCAACTGGCCGACAAGCAGACCCAGGAACGCGCCAGGCTGCTGGCCTTCCAGGCCGACGCTCTGCGCAAGAGCGATCCGGCCAGGGCGATGACGCTGAGCGTGGCCGCGTACCGGACGGCCGACGTGCCGGAGACGAGGGCGGCGGTGCTGAGCTCGCTGGCCCAGCCGGAACAGCGCATGTTCAAGGATCCGAACCTGAACAACAACGGACGCGCCCTGAGCGCCGACGGCTCGCTGCTGGTGAGCGCGGGCGAGAACGAGGTCAGGGTCTACGAGGTGCGCACCGGACGCCAGACCGCGCGACTGACCGGCGTCGGCTTCGGTCCCTTCCGCGCGGCGCTGAGCCCGGACGGCGACACGCTCGCGCTGGCCGCCGACTCCAAGCTGCGGCTGTGGAGCCTGCGGACGGGAAAGCAGATCGCCACCGGAACCGACAAGGCGTGGGGATCGGCTTTCCACGCCAACTGCACGATGCGTTTCTCGCCGGGCGGCCGCTACCTGGAGGTGTCGGCCAACCTCGGCGGCCCGTTCAGCGGGCTCTGGGACACCAAGGCGGGCAAGTTCCTGTACGCGGGCACCGGCGACCTGGAAGTGGGCCCGGGAGACCGCTACGTAGTGGTGGGCCCGACCTACGAGGGCGACGGGAAGACGACCCTGGTCCGCGACCTGCCCGGCGGGCAGGCCAGGCCGATGCGCGCGTCCCTGCCCACTCTGGTGTCCGGGGCCTCACCGGTCGGCCGGCGCGTGCTCGTGCAGGAGGGCGGCGAGGCGCGGCTCTGGAACCTGGACACGGCCCGCCCTGACCCTCTCGGATTCAAGGGCACCGCGGCCACCGCCGACTTCTCCGCCGACGGGAAGTACATGGTCACGCTCAGCGGCCTGAGCGGCTCGGGCAGCATCGCCCCGCCGCCCACGGTCACGCTCTGGCGCGTGGCCGACCGCGCCATGCTGCTGCGCTTCACCGCCGCGTCGATAGCCGCCCAGCGTCCGGCGCTCAGCCCCGACGCGCGGCGCCTGACCCTGCTTGACGACACCGGCCAGGCCACCGTCTACGACCTGGACCGCCTCACCGCTCCGGGACCGGGCGCGCCCGCGGGCTCGGGCAGCCTGTGGCTGGCCCCCGACGGCCGCACCGCCTTCTCCGTCCTGGCGGGGCGGGTGCGCTCCTGGCAGGTGCCGGCCTTCACGCCGTCGGGCCGGATGATCACACCGAAGGTCTCGGTCGACGCCGGGCTGCCCAAGTACATGATCGCCGCCACGGTCAGCCCGGACGGCAAGACCATGGTCACCACCGAGCCGACCTGGGTCGGCGGCCCCTACACGCTGTGGGACACGGCCACCGGGCGCAGGCTGGCGAAGATCGACATCACCGCGGCGACCCCGAGGGCCGACAACATGGAGCGCATGGTCATCAGCCCGGACGGGCGCCGGCTGGCCATCGCCTTCTCGATGTCCAACGACGGCCACGGCGCGGGCAGCGTCCTGCTCGTCGACCTCTCCCGCCGCGCGGTGACCAAGGTCTTCAACGACATCTCGGCGGGCGAGATGTCGTTCAGCCCCGACGGCAGGTGGCTGACCACCGGCGACCCGGCCGGGGTGGACGTCATCGACCTGGCCGGCATGACGACACTGCCGGTCTCGGCCGCGCCGGGGACGATGGCGCACGACTGGATGACCTACGACGGCACCGGCCGGCGGGCGGTCTCGCCGTACGGCAGCCGGGGGGTGGCCCTGTGGGACGCCACCACGTGGGAGCCGACCGGGCAGCTGTTCAAGGTGGCGGGCGATGTGCTCGGGGCGGTCTTCTCTCCCGACGGTAAGACGCTCGCGGTCGCCCACGACGACAGGGTGACGCTGTTCGACCTGGTCAGCGGCAGGCAGCTGGGCAGCCCGCAGCCGGTGTCGGCCACGATGGACGACGTGGACCTCCGCGACCAGATGCCGAAGCTGGTCTTCATGCCCAGCGGCGACCTGCGGGTGCTCGCGCACGACGGAAGGGTCCGCGACCTGCCGGTCAGCGGGGAGCGCGCCGCGCCCCTGGTGTGCGAGCGGGCGGGCGGCACGCTGTCGCGGGCCGACTGGAACAGCCTGGTCGGCAAGGACGTGCCCTACTCCGATCCGTGCCCCAAGGGCTAGCCTCCAGGATCACCTCGTCGAAGTCGCCGCCTACCGCACCAGCGAGTCGCGCTCCTACGACACCTCGATCGGCTTCGGCCGCGTCAACCCGGCGGGCGTCCGCTGGACCCGCCTGTTGACGGTGTCGGGGGAGGTCGCCCCGACCTCGGCCGCGCGGCGAACCGAGGTCTCCAACGTCGCCTCGGTTCGCCGGGTTCAGGGGATCACGATGATCAAAGAAGGTGAACGCGGCGCCGCGGTGCGGGTTGACACCTAAGCTCCTCATCGCCTGGACCCGGGTGGAGCACCATCGAGGCGTTTCACCACCAGTGGACAGATCTTGGTGCAATCGCACCGCCGGCGGCCCCTGACTTCATGTTCCCGCACGATGCACTCCCGCGTGACGTGATGGAGGGTTGCCGGAACGTTGATCCGAAAGCTCCGGAGGCCTGTGAATGGGACTCGTCGAAGACACCCCCACGCTGTCGCCCGCGCGAATACGCAGAACGGCGACCGTCACCGTCGGCCTGCTCATGGGCGTCTGGGTGATCGACTACGTCGATCGGGTGATGATGGCCGTCGCGTTGCCGTTCATCGGCGAGGAGTTCGCGCTCACCAAGACCGAGCAAGGCTGGCTGATCACCGCCTTCTCCCTGGTCTATCTGCTGTGCCAGGTGCCGGGTGGCATCCTCGCGGACAAGTTCGGCGCCCGCCGCCAACTCATGGTCTCTCTGCTGCTCTGGTCGGTCTTCACCGCCCTCACCGGTGTCGCCTGGGGTCTGGCATCCCTCCTCGTCATCCGTGCTCTCTTCGGCGTCGGCCAGGGACTCTTCCCCGGCGCATCCTTCAAGGCCATCGCGGAACGCACGACCCCCACCGTCCGCGCCACCGCCGCCGGTGCCATGCTCGCCTCCAACCAGCTCGGTGCCGGCGTCGCCCCGCTCATCGTCGCGCCGCTCATCCTCGTGCTCGGCTGGCGCCACACCTTCTGGGTCACCGCCGCCGCCGGCGTCGCCATCGGCGTTCTGCTCTGGAAGCTGCTGCCCAAGGCGCTGCCCGCCCACCTCAACGGCTCCGACGTCGTTCAGGACAAGGGGACCAGCCTCGGCGCCGTCATGCGCTCGGCATCGGTCTGGAAGTTCGCCGCCCTCTTCTGCACCACCAACATGCTCGGCTACGGCTTGATCACTTGGGTGCCCAGCTACCTGCTGGAGGAGCGCGGCATCTCCCTCATCAACACCGGCGTCATGTCCGCCATCCCTGGCCTGGTCGCGTGCACGACCGTCTTCCTCGGCGGCTGGCTGTTCGACCGCTTCTTCCACGACAGAGCCCGGCTCTACGTCATCCCCCTGCTCCTGGTCACCGCCGTGCTCCTGGTGCTCATGCTGATGGCCGACTCCGCTGTCGGGTTCACCATCTACCAGACCCTCGCCATGGGCGTGGCGGGTCTTTCCGCGATGGGCATCCTCGGCATGCCCGTGCGCGCCCTGCCGCCCGCCGTCATCGGATCCGGCATGAGCGTCGTCAACGTCGGCGGTCAGATCGCCGGCGTCCTCGCCCCCGTCCTCATGGGCTTCCTGGTCGACACGTTCTCCTACACCGCTGCTTTCGGCCTGCTCATCGCCACCACCGTCCTCGGCGCGCTGATCGCGTTGATCGTGCCCCAGCGCCCTGAGCAGTTCAACCTCGGAACGGAGGAACTCGCGTGACGACATACGATCTGGTCCTCGCCCGCGGCCGGGTCATCGACCCCGAGACCGGTCTGGACGCCGTACGCGACGTCGGCGTCAACGGCGGGGTCATCCAGGCAGTCTCCGACCAGCCGCTCGACGGCCTCACCAGCGTCGACGCGACCGGCCTGGTCGTCAGTCCGGGCTTCATCGACCTGCACAGCCACAGTATGGACGTCGCGGGCCATCGCCTGCAGGCGCTCGACGGCGTCACCACCGTCCTGGAACTCGAGGCCGGCGCCTACCCGGTCGCCGCCGCCTACCGCAGGGCCGAGATCGAGGGCAGGCCCCTCAACTACGGCTTCGCGACCTCCTGGGCCGTGGCCCGTATGGCCGTCCTCCTCGGCCTCGACACCAGCGGCGACCTGAGGAACGACTTCCTCGCCAACATCGGCCGCGAGGAATGGCAGCGCGCCGCTCCGCGAAATGTCGTCGACCGCATCGTCGGCATGCTGGAGCGCGACCTCGGCGACGGCGCGCTCGGCATCGGCATCCTCGTCGGCTACGCGCCCCACATCGATCCCGCCGAGTATCTCTCTGTGGCCGCCCTCGCCGCCCGCGTCGGGCTGCCCACCTACACCCACGCCCGCGAACTTGTCGAGATGGACCCCACCACTCCCGTCGACGGCGCCGAGGAGATCGTCCGCGCCGCCGCCTCGACCGGCGCGCACATGCACTACTGCCACGTCAACAGCACCTCCATCCGCCATGTCGACCGCGTGCTCGGCCTGGTGGAGAAGGTGCGCGCCGAAGGCTCGCGAGTCACCACCGAGGCCTACCCCTACGGCGCGGGCATGACCGGCGTCGGCGCGGCCTTCCTCGCCCCTGAACTCCTCCACCGGCGCGGGCTGACCCCGCACTCCATCGGCCTGCTCGGCGCCGAGGGGCGTATCCCCGACGCCGACACCCTGCGCCGGGTCCGCGAGAGCGAACCCGGCTCGGCGGCTTTCGTCCACCTGCTCGACGAGGATGACCCCTCCCAGTTCGACTACATCCAGCGGGCCCTCACCTTCACCGACGCCGCTGTCGCCACCGACGCCGTACCCCTCCTGTGGCGCTCAGGGGCGCCCGACCCGTTCTCTTGGCCGCTCGGGCCCGACGCCGTCACCCACCCCCGTACGGCAGGCACCTACGGCCGGACGCTGCGCAGGCTCGTCCGGCAGAACGGCGTCCTGTCGCTGCCCGAGGCTGTGCGCCGGTGCACGCTCGTCCCCGCCGACGTGGTGGGCTCGGGTGTCCCGGCGATGCGGCGCAAGGGCCGGGTTCAGGTGGGCTGCGACGCCGACCTGACCGTCTTCGACCCCGAGACCGTCAGCGACCGTGCCACCTACACCGAGACGGTCAGGCATTCCTCCGGTTTCGTCCACGTCCTTGTCGGCGGCCAGTTCGTGGTCCGCGACGAGTGTCTGTTGCCGACCGCCCTGCCCGGGCGCGCTGTCAGAGCCTGATGCCTGCTCAGGGTCGCTCGCGTGTATCCGGATACTGACAGCCCTGCCGGCACCCGGATTCACGCAGGGCGCTCACCTCCACGGCCGGGGAGCATCAGCGGGTCGGGACCGGACACCAGGGCCATGGCCGGCCGTACCCGCTGCTTCCGGCCACGCGCCCGGACCGGCATCAGCGCCGCCGCACTCCTGATGGTGCGGGTCATCGAGCTTACGCACCTGGACGGGCCGGCATGGGGAAGGGCTGGCGGCAACGTTGAGCCGCAGGTACATCCGCGGGCATCATGGTCGTCATGCCAGGGCTCATCGATCCAGCGGCCGAGTTGCGGAAGTCCTTTCTGTCCGCGGTGGCTGAGTTCCGGACCGACCCTGACTATCCGGTTCCCTGGTTCGTCGACGATGTCGACCCACAAGCCCTGGCAGACTCGTGGGCTTTCGACGCGTATGTCGCGCGTGTGCTCGGCGAGCGGACCCAGGCGGGCGTACGAAGCGGATTCGTGCCGATGACCACGCTGTGGTGGGTCGACGCCGAGCGATTTCTGGGCAGACTGGCCATCCGCCATCGGCTCACCCCGGCGTTGATGGAGTTCGGTGGTCATATCGGCTACGACGTGCGCCCCAGCGCACGTCGTCAGGGACACGCGACGGCGATGCTCGCGGCCGCGCTGCCGATCGCGCGGTTGTTGGGCATCTCCCGGGCGTTGGTGATGTGCGACCGGACGAATACCGCTTCGCAGCGAGTTATCGAAGCCAACGGTGGCGAACTTCTCGACATCACCGCACAGAAGCGTCGCTACTGGGTGTCGACCGCGGAGGGCGGCACGGGTTTCGGGTAGCCCCCGGGTGCGGGGCGCTCGTTCGGGCACTCAGGCCCGACGCCATCGCTTACCGCGCGGCCTACTACCGCCGATGAGCGCATTGAGTTCTTCCGGCGAGCCGGCCCCTACTCGACCTCGGTGTCCTCGGGAACGCTTCTGGCCAGCGCCGCGAGAGTCGCCAGCGCCGTGGCGAGGGTGCCGAGCGGTGGTGCCGACAGGGCGAGACGGACGGCGTTGGGCGCGTGGGCAGCCACGATGGTGAAGGCTGCGCCGGGGGTGACCGCGATGCCACGACGGGCGGCGGCCGCGACGAAGGTGTCGGCCCGCCAGGAGTCGGGCAGCCGCCACCAGCAGTGGTAGGCATGCGGATCGGCCTCGACGGCGAACCCGGCGAGGTGCTCGCGTACGAGTTGCTGGCGTGCCGCCGCGTCGCGGCGTTTGATCTCTTGGAGGGCCGCGACCGTGCCGTCGGTGAGCCATCGCGTCGCGGCCTCGACCGCGAAGCGCGGAGCGGTCCACCCGCCTGAGCGCAGCGCCGAGGCGACCCGGTCGCCGATCGCCCGCGGTGTCACCGCGAACCCTACGGTCAGACCCGGGGCGACTCGCTTCGACAGGCTGTCGGCGACGATGACGTGCTCCGGCGCGAACGCGGCCAGCGGCGGCGGGTCGTCGCGAAGGAACGCGTAGATGCCGTCCTCGACCGCGTAGATCCCGAGATCTCGTAGAGTGTCCGCGATGTCGGAACGCCGCTGTTCGGGCATGGTGACACCGAGCGGGTTGTGCAGCGTCGGCTGGAGGTAGACGGCACGCAGCGGCCCGGCCGACCGGATGGCCTCCGGGAGCACCCCGCACTCGTCCATGGTGAGCGGGACCAGCGTGATGCCGAGACGGGCGGCGATGCCCTTGACCAGAGGGTAGGTCAGCTCTTCGACGCCGACGCGGTCACCCGCAGGGACGAGGGCCGCGAGCGCGGCGGCGATCGCTTGCCGTCCGTTGCCCGCGAGCAGCAGGCGTCCGGGATCGGGGACCCAGCCCGGACGGGACAGCATCGCGGCCGCCGCCTCCCGCACCGCCGGCGTGCCCGCCGCACGCATGGGGGTGAGCGCACCCGCCAGCACGTCGGGACGCAGCATTCCGCTCAGGCTCTCCGCGAGGAGTGCGGGCTGCTCTGGGGGCATGGGGAAGTTCAGCTCCAGGTCCACCCGCGCGTGGGCCGGCTCGGCGAGTGCGGGCTCGCTCGGCGGTACGGCGGCGCGGACGAACGTGCCGCGCCCCACCTCGCCGACCGCAAGGCCGCGGCGGATCAGCTCGCCGTACACCCGAGCCGCCGTGGAGCCGGCGATGCCGTGCCTGCGGGCGAACTGCCGCTGCGGTGGCAGCCGGTCCCCGGGCCTGAGCCGACCGGAGGCGATCTCCGCCGCGAGCGCGTCCGCGATCCGCCGGTAGTCGTCCATCCCATCTCCAATCGACATTGCTCCGAGTGCAATTTTTCTATTGCACCGAGATATTCCTCTCAATAGCATCGAACTGTCAAGCCGGGCCGAACAGGAGAGGTTCACGGTGGGCACTTTCATCACCGGGCAGATCGCCATCGAATATGAAGACCACAACCCCGAGGGCACCAAGCCGCCGCTGGTGCTCGTCCACGGTCACCCCTTCGACCGCTCGATGTGGACACCCCAGGTCCAGCACGTCGGCCGGGACGGGCGCCGGGTGATCGTCTCGGATCTGCGCGGCTACGGCCGGAGCACCGTCGTCCCGGGCAAGACGCCGCTTCGGACCTTCGCCCAGGACATCGCCGAGCTTCTCGACGACCTCGGCGTCGCAGAGATCGTCCTCGGCGGCCTGTCCATGGGCGGACAGATCGTCATGGAGTTCCATCGCTTGTTCCCGGACCGGCTGCGCGGACTCGTGCTTGCCGACACCGCCCCCCAGGCGGAGACCGAAGAGGGCAGGCGTACCCGCAACGCCATGGCCGACCGGCTGCTCCGGGAGGGCATGGGCCCCCACGCGGACGAGGTCCTGTCCAAGATGGTGGCGCCGGCCAACATCCGGCGGTTCCCCGCGGTGGCCGAGCACGTCCTCGGCATGATGCGGGGGACGCCGCCAGAGGGCGCGGCCGCCGCGCTGCGCGGCCGCGCCGAGCGCCCCGACTATGTCGCGTCACTGTCTCGCGTCCGTGTGCCTACGCTCATCGTCGTCGGCAGCGATGACGAGTTCACCCCGATCGCCGACGCCCGGCTCATGCACCGGATCATCCCGGGATCCACGCTTGCCGTCGTCGAGGGGGCCGGGCACATGCCCAACCTCGAGCGGCCGGCTGAATTCAACGAGACGCTGCAGAAGTTCCTCGACTCGATTCCCCAGGAGCAGTGAGTCCCATGACCATGACCGCGTTCGTCACCGGCGCCAGCACCGGCTTCGGCGCCGCGATCACCCGCCGCCTCGCGGCCGACGGCGCCCGCGTCGTCGCGTCGGCGCGGAGAGCGGACCTGCTCGTCAAGGTGGCGGCCGACCACCCGGGCACCGTCCACCCGCTCGAACTGGACGTTCGGGACAGGACCGCAGTCGAGCACGCGATCGCCACCCTGCCCGCCGAGTTCGCCGAGATCGACCTGCTGGTCAACAACGCAGGCGTCGCCAAGGGACTGCAACCCGCCCACGACGCCGACCTCGACGATTGGGACCAGATGCTCGACACCAACTGCAGGGGCCTCATGTACTGCACCCGAGCCGTCCTCCCTGGCATGGTGGCACGCGGCCATGGCCATGTGGTCAACGTGGGCTCGGTCGCCGGCACCTATCCCTACCCCGGCGGCAACGTCTACGGCGCGACCAAGGCTTTCGTCCACCAGTTCAGCCAGAACCTGCGGAGTGACCTGCACGGCACAGGCGTCCGCGTCACCTGCGTCGAACCCGGCATGTGCGGGGACACGGAGTTCTCCACCGTACGGTTCAACGGGGATCGGGAGAAGGCCCAGGCCGTCTACGCCGGAATGCGGCCGCTCGGCCCCGCCGACATCGCCGAGGCCGTGTCCTGGGCGGCGTCGCTGCCGGCGCACGTCAACATCAACGTCATCGAGCTCATGCCCGTCGCCCAGAGCTTTGCGCCGTTCCAAGTGCACCGGAACCTGCCGGCCCCGTCTTGATCCGGGCAGGACCGGCGCGTGAGACTCCGCGGCGGGGATATCGACGTATCCAGGGCGAACTTCTCGGCCCCGGGCACCACCGTCCGCGGGTCCTGGCTGTAGCCGGTTTGGGCCCCCGCCCCACGCCGCGCTTCACCGACCTGGCGCTGATTCCTCGTCTCCCATGCGTCCGGCATCGTGGCATGCGACTTCCTCCGCGCGGACACCGTGTTCCTCACACGCCTGTACGTGCTGCTCGTCATGGAGATCGAGACACGACGTTCGACCCTCGCGACGTGGCCGATCTGACGGCCCGGATCCGGCGGACCACGACCGGCCGCCTGATCAATTCGCGGAACCGCGGCTCAGGCCGTACATGCAGGATTCGGCACCTCACGCGGCGTACCGGGAGGACTCGCCGTGGGTGGAGCGGCTTCAGGCGTCGCGGCCCCAGTCGGCCACCAACGGCTGTCCGCTGGGTTCGACTTTCGTCGGTGACGAGAAGCAGCGGTTGCCGGTCAGTTCGGACAGCGTTGGATTCCAGTACCCGCCAGTGATGTCGGTGGGAAATGACAGCGCATCAGGGATGTGAATCGGCTGAGCTGTCGTAGGTTCGGCGGGCTGCGGTGATGGCAGGGGCGGCGAGACGGGCCCAGTCCGTGAGCGCTTCCAGGGGCTCGCGTATGTCTTCGATCAACGATGTGGTGGCGTACTCGACTCGTGGCGGGGAATCCGGGTACACGGTTCGGGTGATGAGCCCGTTGCGTTCGAGATCGCGCAAGCTCACGGTCAGCATGCGACGGCTGATGCCCGTGATCGCGCGTTCCAGTTGGGTGAAGCGGCGTGGGCCTTCGCCGAGTTCGACCAGTACCTGAGCGCTCCACTTGCCGCCGATCAAGGCCAGGACCTCGGGGAGCGGGCAATCGTCAGGGGCATGCGCCCAGCCGCCTGACCTGCCTGGTGGCCGGCGGGTTCGATCCCATCGACGGCTTCCGCTCGGCGGTCGGTCCTACGCTGCGCCTGCTCGGCCTGCCCGCCGACACCGACGCGTAACAGCTGATGAAGCAAGGCGCCGCTGCCGATCCGTATCAGGCCGCCCTGATTGAGGCGGGTGATCCTGCCGGTTTCCGCGCCAATTATGAGGCGTTCTCTCGTGAGCCTGGGCTCCACCAGGAACTCGCCGATTCCGGCGTGCCGACGCTGCTGTACGCGGGCACGGCCGACCCTTGGCACGAGCCGATGCGGGCCTTCGCCGAGCGCTCAGGCGCGAACTTCTTGTCCATCTCCGACGCGGATCACAAGGGCTGCTGGGACAGATCGACCGACGTGCTGCCGACGGTGCTGTCGTTCCTGGCGACAGCTGGTATGCCTTGAGCAAGGCCACGCCTCTGGCGACGCTCAGCTGATCTGCGGCTGGGCTCGCCTGTCCACCGTGCTGCCGTTCTTTCTCGGCACGGGGGATTGGCCACTGCGCGTCTCGCGTTAAGATCGTTCGTCCTCGGCTTCGCCTGCGGGCGCTGCACCGCGCCCATGGAGATTCGCTCGACGTCCCCCTCGTGGTTGCCCGCGGTGATGCGTGGCGCGTAGAACTCCAGGAAATAGCGCAGGTCCATGGTCTTCACCGCGTGCGGCAGGAAATCCTGCGCCGATTTCCGCGGCATTTCGACGTGCTCGGCGGGACGTCGGTCACGGTGACCGCGCCCGAGTTCGACCTGGTGCTCACGGGGCCGAACGGGTTCCGCCGGGGACTGCGCGGCTCGTCCTGAGACCTCCGCGGCTGCAGAACGGCGGACCCGCGGGCGGTCACGCTCGAGACCGAGAACCTCACCGGACACATCGTTCACGTGCGCATCGCCGGCGACCCACTCACCGTTCACCCGGACCGGCCCGAAACCGTCACGATCCGCTGCGAGGATGCGCACGGCTGGTAGGAGGTGTCGACCACCTGCCCTGAGGATCCCACTTCCTCCGCCGGCTCATGGGCCACATCGAGAACGGCGCTTCCAGCATCTCCGAATGAAGCACTCCAGGAAGGTATCCCCCATGTGCCGCAATGCCGCTCACTCCCATGAGCATGCCCACGTTCCCGAAGGCACGGCCGCGTTCGCGGACTTGTCGGTGCCGGAGAACGAGCTGTCGCCCGGCGACCTCAGCCGACGCCGCTTCCTGCTGAACAGCGGCCTGCTCGGCGCCGCCACCCTGGGGGTGACCGCCCTGGGTGGGCTCGCCGCCGCGCGCCCCGCCGCCGCCACCACCGGGGGCTCGCGCTACTACCAGTGGCTCGCCGGCGACCACCACGTGCACACGCAGTACAGCTACGACGGCATGTACACCATCGAGCAGCAGGCCGCGGGCGCCATCAAGCACGGTCGCGTGGACTGGCTGGTCATCACCGACCACGGGCACGCCGCGCATGAGAAGTTCGCGGTCGAGTCCACCTACGCCGACATCGTCGCCTCCCGCGCCAGGCACCCGGAGCTGCTGCTGTGGCAGGGGCTGGAGTGGAACGTCCCCGGAGGCGAGCACGCCACGGTGTTCTTCGACGGCGCCCGCGACGAGATCCAACTGCTGCGCGCTTTCGAGCGGCTCTTCGACTCCAGGATCAACGGCACCGGCGCGAGCACCCCGGCCAACGAGGCCAAGGCCCTGGAGGCGCTCGGCTGGCTCGAGACCGCCCTACAGACGGGCTCGGCCGACTCCGCCCTGTTCCTGATCAACCACGTGATGCGGCGCGGCCGGTTCTCGCCGCGCGACCTACGGGCCTTCCGCGACGCGGCCCCGGGCATCGCTGTCGGCATGGAGGGCGCGCCCGGCGCCCAGAACGAGCCCAGGGCCCGCGGTGACTTCAACAACACGGCGGACGCGAACTCGTGGACCGGCTGGCGGCCCGAGCACTATCCCACCTACGGCGGCTTCGACTCGATGACCGGCATCCTGGGCGGCATGTGGGACTCGATGCTCGCCGAGGGCAAGGGCTGGTGGATCACCGCCAACTCCGACGGCCACTTCTACAACAACGACACGACCGTCGAGCCCCAGCGGCCCGGCGACTGGTACGACCAGCACGGGAAGTACCCGGACCCGATCGACGGAGGCGTCCCGATCAGGCACGCCGACTTCTGGCCAGGCCAGTTCAGCAGGACCGTCGTCGGCGCGGCCTCGCGCAGCCACGGCGCGGTCATGGAGGCACTCAAGGCCGGTCGTGTCTGGGTGTCGATGGGCGGACTGATCGACGGCCTGCACGTCGACGCGCACGCCCCCGGCAACGCCCCGGCCACCCTCGGCGGCCGGTTGTCGGTGCGCCGCGGCGACGACGTCACCGTCACCATCTCCGTCGACCTGGCGGGTCGCCCCAACGCCAACGACGACGTGCCCCGTCTGGCCAGACTGGACCTGATCCGGGGAGCCGTCACGGGTTCCGCCGCGGACCCCGACACCTTCACCGCCCCGGACGTGCGGATAGTCGAGTCGTTCACGCCGCGCGGCAGAGGCCGGGTCGCCGAGTTCCACTACAGGTTCCGCGACGTCCGTGAGCCGTTCTACTTCCGGCTGCGCGGCACCGACGGCAAGCGCAGCGCGGCCGGGGATCTTGAGCCGGCCGCCGACACGGGTCCCAACGAGAACCCCTGGAACGACCTGTGGTTCTATGCCAACCCGGTCTTCGTGGACGTGCTGTGACCGCTCGACCGGTGCCCGCCTGGTTCACCGCCGCCAAGCTCGGGATCTTCCTCGGGGTGCCGGTAAGAGCTGATCCACAGTAACCAGGAGCTCCTGGGAGAGTCGACACAGAAGCTGTTAACGAGCAACCCGACCTGCGCGAACGCGCCTCTCACTCGTTATCACCCAGCGAACGTCTGGCTCATCCCTCGCTGCCCAGACCGAAACCCGGCGCCGCCGCGGGCGCGCCGCCGCCGCCATTCCGCCGCTGACTGCGATCCCGGCCAACCGCACAGCACATCGCCGGCCACAAGGTCACGCACGCCTGGCGACCGGTCCGTGATGCACCCGTAGTGGCCCATCTCCACGGCCGCCGCACATGCTCGGATTCCGAGCATGTGCGGCGCCCCCGAGCCTGTGTTCGGTGATCTTGGCGATGGCCGCGCTGCCGGGTTGCCGTGGCGCAGGCGGTGCGGGTGTTCTTGTGCCGGGTCTTGTCCATGATCAGCTGCAAGGGGGCTTCTGGGTCGCCGAGACGGGTGGCCCCTGAGTGGCGCCGTTGGTGGAGGCCGAGCCCGGCGTAGGCGTTGAGCAGGACGTGGGCGCGGTCGTGGCCGAGGCCCGGGCCGGCGTGGGGCAGATGTCGGGGGCCGGAGGACTGCGGGTTCCGGTCGTCTTTGTTCATCGGTGCGCCCTCGCTCCGTCCGCCTCGGGGTAGCGGCCGCAGTGCCCGCACTGGCCGGCCGGTGCCGCCCTGGTGGGCGTGCTCGTTGCTGCGGGCCTCGCGCTCGATCAGGCGGGCAAGCCATCGCACCTGTCCGGGCTGTGGCCACACCGCGTTGGCACGGCCGGTGTCGGCCTGTTGACAAGGTCGGCTCCACCAGCCGCCATCTGCGGCGTTCCTGCAGGTAGGCGGAGGTGTGCTCGGTAAAGGCGGGCTGTTGGTCGACTAACTGAGCAAACCTCGTCGATAACCCTCGCCGACGGCGGCGGCGCGGTCGCGGACGCCGAGTTTGTCGTAGATGTGCAGCAGGTGGGTCTTGATGCTGGCCTCGCTGATGAAGAGCTTGGCGGCCGCCTGGCGATTGGAGGCGCCGTCGGCGACGAGGGCGAGGACCTGGAGTTCGCGGTCGGTAAGGGCAGCCTTGACTGGTCTGCGAACCTGGCCCATCAGGCGGCCGGCGACGGAGGGGGACAGGACCGGCTCGCCGGCAGCTGCGGCGCGGACGGCGCGCAGGAGTTCGTCGGTGGGGGCGTCTTTGAGGAGGTAGCCGGTGGCGCCGGCTTCGATGGCGGGCAGGACGTCGGAGTCGCCGTCGAAGGTGGTCAGGACGAGGGTCTTGATGTGGGGATGGGAGTGGCGCAGCGCGGTGATGGCGGTGACGCCGTCCATTTCGGGCATGCGCAGGTCCATGAGGACGATGTCGACCTCGAGTGCGGCGGCGCGGTCGATGCCTTCGCGGCCGTTGGCGGCTTCGCCGGCGACGTGGATGTCGGGTTCGGCTTCGAAGGCGGCGCGCAGGCCGTCGCGGACGATGGGGTGGTCGTCGACGATGAGGAGGCGGATCACCGGGGGTTTCCTTGGAGCGCGGGGACGGTGGCGCTGACGGCGGTGCCCTCGCCGGGCGTGCTCTCGATTTCGAGGGAGCCGCCGACGCCGCGTACGCGTTGTCTCATGCTGCTGAGCCCGAATCCTTTGCTGTCGGGGTTGTGGATGCCGGTGCCGTCATCGCGGATGTCGAGGAGGACGACAGCGCCGGTGTAGGAGAGGGTGAGGCCGGCGCGGGTGGCGCCCGCGTGTTTGGCGACGTTGGCGAGGGCTTCCTGGGCGACGCGGAAGAGGGTGACCTCGATGGCGGGGCTGAGGGGGACGCGGTCGCCGGTCACTTCGACGTGCAGGTCGACGCCGGTGGTCTGGGTCCAGTTGCGGGCCAGGGTGGCCATGGCTTCGGGGAGGTGGGCGTCCTCGAGCTGGTGGGGCTGGAGAGCGGAGACGGAGCGGCGGGCTTCGGTGAGGCTGTCCTGGGCGAGGTTGAGCGCGAGCTCGAGGTGGGTGTGGGAGTCCTCGACGCGTTGGGCGGCGCGTAGCTGGGTGATGATGCCGGTGAGGCCTTGGGCGAGGGTGTCGTGGATCTCGCGTGCCATGCGCTGGCGTTCGTCGAGGATGCCGGCCTGGTGGGCTTGGGTGAGGAGCTGGGCGTGGAGGTCGGCGTTCTCCTCCAGGGCGGTCTGAAGGTCGCTGACTGCTTTCCGGTATTTGCGCTGCCGGTCCTCGATCCTGATGCCGGCGATGTGGCCGCCGCCGATGGCGATGGTCTGCACGGCGACGATCGCCAGGTGGAAGGCGATGAGCTGGATGGTGGCCTGAGCCCAGTCGAGCGCCGAGCCGTACAGGACGAAGGAGGTGGCGGCGACGGCGGCGAAGGTCCACCTGGAGGGAGCGAAGTTGGCGGCGAGGAAGAAGCCGGAGATGCAGTAGATGATGAAGATGGGGTCGTGGAAGGTCAGCAGCGCGGCGGTGGCCAGGACGCCGGCGAAGTGAACGGTGACGGCGACCCTCCGTCGGCGCACGGCGGCGGGAAGGAGGGTGTGGGCGCCGAGAATCCAGGCGAGGGCCAGGGCGGTGAGCGCGAGGGTGCGGGGGATCCCGCCTTCGGGCTGGTCGGGTGAGGCCAGGCTGATGGCGAGGGAAGCGGCGAGGGTGATGTAGGGGACGATCTCGACGACGCGCTCGAAGCGTCGTTCCCAGGTGGAAAGCGGGAAGGGGTCGTTCATCCGGGGCGTGCCCCTCCTCTCGGGTACGGACGGGTTTCACCTGGTGATGGCCGACGAGGATGAGGATAGGCGCATGGGGATCAGGATGGCGTAGCCGTACATGAGCAGCCCAAGGGCGATCATGAAGATGATGGTGGGCCATTGCCAGATCGGCGGGAGATGAAGGGCGAGGAACCATACGCGGTCCTCGATGCCGACGATCTTCATGACCATGGGCGCGACTCCCTGAGGGAACAGGGGAAGCCAGGCGATGGTGTAGGTGATCGTGACGCCGATGCGGTGCCGGATGGGGAGGTCCGCGGTGGTGGGTTTGTCGGCCTGTGGTGCCGGGCCGTGCTTCATGAGGTTGAGCAGATCGATCCCGTGGTTCTCGAGTGCGCGGTAGGCGATCTTGCCGAGTCCCCAGGCACTGAGGGCGCCGGTCAGCACACCGGTGGCGATGCCGGCCCAGGGGTGAAGGAGGACGGCGCCGGCCGCGGGCAGGGCGGTGGCGGGGACCGCGACGAGCACGAGCCAGGCGAGGCTGGTTTCGGCGGTTTCGTCGGCGCCGGTGCTGAGCGGGTTGCCGCCGCGCTTGTGGGGGTCGGTGCCGGGGACGAGCGAGGTGACGGCGAGCAGGACGATGACCCCGGCGCCGCCGCCGAGGAGGGCGGGGAGCAGGCCGAGTACCCACGGCCAGGCCCAGGCCTGGCCGCTGACGAGGGTGCCGGCCAGGGAGAGGACCACTGCGGCTGGGCCGACGATGAGGAGCCAGGCCAGTTGGCGTCCGCGGACGTCGGCGCGTTCCGCGCCGGGGCTCATGAGGGTGAGCCAGAGGGCGGTTCCGTCGGCGCCGTAGAGGTTGGCCGAGGACGCGGCGGCCATCACGATCGCGATGAGTCCCGCGAAGGGGACCATGATCCAAGCGTCGATGGTGACGAGCAGGAGGGGGGTGACGATGGCGTAGGAGAAGGCGGTAGCGAGGAGCTGGATGCGGACGAGGTCGCGCCACCAGGCGCGCAGTTCCTTGGCGGCGGCGATGCGGGCACCGCTGGTGCTGGGGAAGGGGCGGGGCGTGCCGCGGCGGGGCGGCACACCGCCGCGTGCGGCCGAGACGACGCGCCGCGACAGCAGGCCGGCCCAGGCGGCCAGGAGGAGGGCGATCACGCCGGCGTTGGCGGCGAGGATGGCGAGGGCGAGGGGCCAGGGGGCTTCGACGGCGGCCACGCCCCATCCGGAGGGCAGGACGCGGACGAGGACCTGGGACCAGGCGGCGGTGTCGGTGCCGCCCAGAGCTGCGACGGGTGCCCAGCCGTTGCTGCACAGGGCGATGGCGGTGCCGGTCACGATGCCGACGGCGGCCGCGGTGGCGCGGGATCTGACGAACAGCCCGATGAGCGCCACGATGACGCGAGAGATCATCACCATGGTGATGAGCGTGGTGACGGCCGCTGCCAGGCCGATGAGCACTCCGGCCGGGCCGAAGCGCCAGCCGTACACGGGCAGGGACAGCAGGGCGATGAGATTGACCGCGGGCGCGGGGCCCGCGAAAGCTCCGGCGAGCAGTGCCGCCGCGATCCGGCCTGGCTTGGCCGGGAGCATGGAGAAGTACTCGGGGCGGAGGGCCTCGCTGCCGCCCCCGATGAAGATGGGGCCGAAGATCCAGCCGGTGAGCCATACGGCCAGGGTGAGGGGCAGGTAGGCGGGCCACAGGACGGCGACGGCGATCGTTCCGAAGGCCAGGATCAGCCCGAGCGAGACGCCGGTGTAGAGGTTGGAGGCGTTGTCGCCGCGCAGGGAGTGGCGCATGAGTGCCAGCCGCATGCGGATCATGTGCTGTGCCAGGGCGGCCGGGCCGGGGGTCAGGAGGTGAGCCATGCCAGCCCCTCCGTTCCTCCGGCGCGGGCGCCGACGAGGTCGACGAAGGCGTCCTCCAGGGTTCCGGCGCCGCGAACGTCGGCCAGCGGTCCGGCGGCCACGACGCGGCCGTCGGAGATGACGCCCACGTGATCGCAGAGTTGCTCGACGAGGGCCATGACGTGGCTGGAGATGATCACGGAGCCGCCGTTGCCTGCGAACCTGCGCAGGATGGTCCTGATCGTGGCTGCGGAGACGGGGTCGACGGCCTCGAAGGGCTCGTCCAGGACGAGCAGGCGGGGCGCGTGCAGGAGAGCGACGGCCAGACCGATCTTCTTGCGCATGCCGGTGGAGTATTCGATGACCAGGGTCCGCTCGGCGGAGTCGAGTTCGAGGATCTGGAGGAGTTCGTCGGTGCGCTCGGCGACGACGGCGGGGGGCAGGCCACGCAGCAGGCCGAGGTAGGCGAGGACCTCGCGGCCGGTGAGCCGTTCCGGCATGGCGTTGCCGTCGGGCAGCACGCCGATCAGTCCCTTGGCCTGGACGGTGTCGCGCCAGACGTCCACGCCGAAGATCTCGGCGCTGCCGGCGTCGGGGCGGAGCAGGCCGACGGCCATGGCCAGGGTGGTGGTCTTGCCGGCGCCGTTGGGGCCGACCAGGCCGTAGAAGGATCCGGCGGGGACGGTGAGGTGGATGTCGTCGACGGCCAGGTGGTCGCCGAAGGCTTTGCGGAGTCCGGTGGCGCGGAGGGCGGGCTCCCGGTGTGTTGACATGCCTTGAGAATCGCGCGGGGGTGGAGGGCGGCGGATCGTCCGACCGGGGAGCGGGATGGTGGATTCCGGCATCAACCGATCGGTTGATGCCGGGAGGGGCGGCTGGTGCGTGTGACGGATCACAGCACGACTGTCCACTGTCGCCACGCTTCACACATGTGAAACCGTCAAGGGCTGGGCCTCAGTTCTTCTGCTTCTGTGTGTTCCGCCCCGGGAAGTTCCGGCCCGTCGCAACGGCCACGTCCGTCCCCGTATGGCCACGGTCAGGCGGCCTCTAGCTCTCTGTACACGCCGCCGCCGACGCGTTTGATGTCATCGCCGAGACGAAACATACAGTGATGGCATGGAAGCATTATGTAACTATCGGAGGTGTTGGCATGAATGAATTCATTGTCGTGACGGTCCCCGCGAAGGTGGAGGGCGGGGTGAAGTCCGGCATTACAGTGCAGCGCGACGAGGTCATCACCGTCTCGGCGAGCGGGCGGGCGTCCTACAACGGGGGTGTGACGTATCCCGACGGGACCCGGTTCATCGAGGGCAAGTACTCCGGGGCGTACATGGCGCCGGGACTCCTCCTGCCGGGAGCCCCGGCCGGCGCGCTGATCGCCCGTGTCGGTTCGGGTCCGTGGCTTGCGGTCGGCTCCTGCCAGACCTTCCGTGCGCAGGACGCCGGCGAGGTGACCGTCGCGTACAACGACAAGCCCGGACAGTACGGTGACAACGCAGGCGAGTACGTCGCGACGATCGAAAACCACGGCAAGATCTAGCCGGCCATGGCCGAGCGGCAGGTCCCGGACCACTCCGCGTGATCCGGGATCTTGTCGCTGAATGGGCGCTTCAGGCGGTCATTTCCTCGCGCGTTGGACGGGCACCAGTACTACTACTCCGTCGACCTGCTCAACGGCATCCGCACCGAGATCGCCCCCGCCGACCACTCGGCGGTGTTGCGCTTCACCTTCCCCGACGGCCAGTCAACCGCTCGCGGGGGGAAGGCATGATCTACACGAGTCGTGGTGAGGGAACGTTCGCAGGCCCGCGCGAGATACAGCGTGAAGCACGTGAAGGCTGGCGCTCCCATCCTGACACCGATGCTTGATCGCCCGAGTGGCAGCCGCCCGACAGTCACGCCGCCGCAGCTCACCGCTGGCGTGCGCTTGTCTCGGCCTTGGTGGACAGTGCACAGTGGCCGGCCGCAGCCTGGAAGCGTGGACGAAGTCGAGTGGGATCGGCTCGTCGCCAAGGCCACCGCCGATGCCGCCGAGTTGCTGGCGTACGCGCGCCGCGAGCGCGTTCGGCGTGCGCGGGCCGGTGAGGATGTCGCGTGGCTGGATGAGGTGGTCCAGGCGCTGGAGCCGCTGGGCGACTTGGCGACCTTGCGGGCGATCGGCGTGGTCGCCATTCGGCACGGCGGTGGGCCGTATCCGGCTGAGGATCTGGCCGCCATCGCGGGTGCGGACGTCGACAGCGTCAGGCGGGTGCTGGCGTGGATGGTCGCGGACGGTTTCGCTTTCCCGGCAGAGCGGCCGCCGTGAAACGCCGTGTGATAGGTGAACCCGGGCCAGGCCGACGCACCGCGACCTGAGAGATCAGGGGATTCTGTACGCGCCTGTGGGGCCGTACATGACCAACAGGCCTGCGCATCCAGGTGATGCGCAGGCCTGTGATGTGATCGGTAGAGGCGTGTCCGGGGCTGAGTTGAGCAGTCCCGGGCACGCTTACAGCGGCTCGATGCGTCCGCCGACCACCTCCTCACGGGCGGCGATGGCGTGGCCGTCGCAGACCGGCGCCTGGGTTCCTTCGGCGTCGGCGAGGCGGTGGGTGACGGGCTCGGCGCACGGGCTGTGTCGCGGTTGTAGCCCCAGGTGCGGCCGCACCCGGCGGCCTTGCATCGGGTGGTGCCGCCGCTGGAGGTGAGGGTGTTGCCGTGCTCGGGGCACATGTCACCACGACGGCGGAGCGGCGGTGATCTTTCACCTCAGCACGGACAGGTCAGCGCTTCGTGGCGCACCGGGGGTGGTGCCACGTTCGTCAATGGCACCCGTGTTCCCGGTGACCGCGTTGAATGGCAGATGCAGCGCATCCGTCAGACCATGCACCCCCGATGGCTAGCGTGTCCGGTAGGCGTCCGCCGCGGCGCGTCAGTCTTCGAGATCGCCCAGCCAGCGCAGGGCGCTCAGCCCTGGCATGAAGCAGTACTCGCCGCCGCGCGTGACGACGAACCGCGGCAGCGGTGGCAGGCGTCGCGGTACCGGCCGCCGGGGGATCGTGAACTCGCCGGTACCGTCGCCGGCCCCGACTATCGGATCTCTGGCGTCCCCGGCGCCGAAGAAGACGCCGTCGTTCATCCACTGGGACTGGACGAACTCGAACTGTCGCCCGAGGTGTGCTCCGATGAAGGTGAACATCAGACCGCGGTCGGACCCGTCGTCCTCCAGGACCCCCTCGGGCAGCGGCGGGCCGTACACGGTGCCGCGTCTGATCATCCGGTGCAGCCTCGGCGCCCCCGCGACCGCGGCGTCGCGGGGGTTGGCCCGGCGGATGTGGCAGCCGGGAGGGGTCGTGAATCCCGCCGGATCGTCCTGTTCATAGAGGAAACGGTTGTTGCGGTGTGGGTCGGCGCCGAGGACGGGGTCGTCGCGCAGCGGGCTGAGCGCCAACGGAGCGCCGCTGCGCCAGCGTCCTATGAGCTTGGCCGCGAGCAGCTCCTCGTCCTCGGGGCCGGCGGAGCTGTCTTTGAGGTACCGCCGGAAGGCGGCGACCCGCTGGTGGAGCTTGCGGAAGGCCACGTAGGTGCCGTTGCGTCCCAGCACCTCGGGCTGCGGGGTCTGGACGCCGCCGAGCTCGTCGCGGTAGCCGAGCACGAACTCTCCGGCCTTGAGCGGCGCTTCCAGGGGGTTCGACCCGGCGATGCCGCTGCCTTCGACGGCCGGGTGGCTGATGCCGTCACGGTAGCCGAAGGGCTCGGTCTCGGTCGGCAGCGCGTAGCAGTCCTGCCGCCAGATCTGGACCACACCGTGGAGGTGCCGGAACGCCGGGCGGGCACGATCGACGGCCGCTTCGAGTTGGGCGCCGTCCGGCGCGAGCGCCACCAGCACCACGTGGACGTCGGGCGTGCCCAGCGGTGGTTCCCAGTTGTCGGGGCCGCTCTGTCCAGAGTCGCCCAGCGTGTTCGCCCGTGCGGCCATTCCCTGCCGGAACTCCCAGGCGAACGTGTCAAGCGACTCCTGCGGCACGCCCAGCGCTCTGAGGCCCTGATAGGTGAGCGCGATGCTCACCCAGGTCTCGCCCAGGGGACTCATCGAGTCGGTGGCCGCGGTCACCACCTCGCTCGCGCGCCGCATCAGCTCCCGCCCGTGCGCGCGGTCGTCGATCCGGAACAGGATGTAGGTCGCCGCGTACGGGGTCGGCCGAGGGCTGAGGACCCCGCGCTGGATGTCGTCGAGTTCGAGCGTGGCATAGGTCTGCTCGATCACGGATGACCACCTTTCTGCGGCACTACTTGGACGTGACGATGTTTCTCCAGAAGTTGCGCAGGCTCTCGTCACCTCCGAACAGCGAGCTGAAGATCGTGGAGTCCGCCAGGAGTACGTCGCCGCCCCGCTCACCGGCCGGGGGCATCCACAGGAACATGTTGAACTCGGTGTTCCCTGCCTCGGTGAAGGGGTGCGGCCTGGACATGTCGATCGGTTGCCTGCCCAGGACTTGGATGACGTTCGGATCGTCGGTGGTCACCGCGTAGTGGGGGAGGTGCATGTGGAAGTTGAAGCTGGTCACGCCTTCCAGCCATCCCTTGGTGTCCAGATCCCGGGCGATGGACAGCGGGGCGATCTTGCCCGGGCTCTGTGTCGCGGGGCGCAGCCCGTAGCGGTTCTCCACCGGCACGCCGAGCCCCTGCATCAAGGAGCGGGTGTACCTGCCGAACTGCTGCTGGCGCGGGACCAGGAGGTCGCCGTGATGGCGGTACTCCATATCGCGCACGGCGAGGTCGTCAGAGGCCCCGACGTCGTGATGCGGCCCCAGGACCAGGCAGGTTCCCTCCCGGTCGACGAACTGCCGCAACGCCTCGATCTCCTCGGGCGCGGCCTCCTGCCCGGTGATCAGGTGATCCAGCCCGAACACGAACAAGGTGTCGGTGTCCGCCAGCACCCGCTCATCAAGCGGGGTGCGGAAACCGGCCTGATCGATGCGCTGGTACACGGGTACCGGGTGTCCGGTGGTCTCCTCGACGAACTGCTGGAACGGCACCCAGGCCCAGAAGAACAGCTCCAGCGTCCCGGCGATGCCCTGCTGGAACCGCATCGGGTCGGACCACTTCGGGTCCTCGTACGCGGGCCAGGCCACGCGCCGGACCTCGGTCATGGTGGAGAACCGGTTGTCGAGCTCGGCCGGGTTCCGGCCGGCCTCGGCCGGGTAGCTCCACGCGACGTAGATGCTCACGCGTCGGCGTCCGGGGGTGTACTCGCGCGGCACATGGTTCTGGTTGTAGGTACGTGCGGTTCTGAACTCGCTCATCTCGTCTCCATTGACGGGGCGGCGGGCGGGTGGTGGCCCGGCCTCACTGCAGTTGGTCGAGCATCTCCGACAGGGCGCGCTTGATCCGGAGCGCTTTCTTGATCTCGTCCGAGGTGACGTACGGATACTCTCCGTACTCGATGAAGCTCGGGCACTGGTGCTCGCGGACGAACCTGATGAACGCCTCGGGGTTCGTCCTCCAGTCCTCGGGGAACCCTTCGAGGTTCTCGAAGGCGGTGCTCACGCCCGACTTGGTGAACAGCGCGATGGCGTCTTCGGTGTACTTGTCGAAGTCGGTGTCGAAGATGCCCTGGTACATGAAACGGGTGTCGTCGTCGAAGAGCACCCAGCGCAGGTAGTGCAGTTTCAGCGGCGCGAGCAGATCCGGGTCGGCTTCCAGCGCCTTGGCCAGCGCGTGGCCGTAGTTGCGGATCGCCTCGGCCCGGCCGGGCTTGACCTTGGCGATGACGGTGAACCCGTAACAGGCCGGGGTCCTCGGAAAGACGGGGCCGTATTTCCCCTGTTCGAGGTGGTCGGCTTCCTTGGGAATGACGACTGCCTGTGGCTTGATCTCCATGCTTCTTCTCCCTCCGTTACCAGTCAGTGGGGGGGAATGCGCCAGAGCAGCTAATTGAAAATTACCCCAGACGGTCATAAATCGGACATAAGTGCGTCGGGGTCGCCGCGTCCGGTGCGTCGCGTCCACGCGGTGAACGACATCAGTCCGCGAGGACGTCGACCAGGAACTCGTCGGCGATCCAGCGGTTGTCTGCCGCCGCTGACGACGACCTGGCCGCGGAGTGTTCCTCCTCATCGCGCGGCGTCGCCGTACAGGAGGTCCGCCGGTGGAAGGCGCTCAGCCAGGCGGCCGAACGCGAGGAGGGCGACGCACTCTCCCGCGTCGCGGCGAGCGGCCTGACGCGCACGCCGGCGGGGGCGCTGACCGGACTCAGGCGCGAGAAGCCCGACGTCGTCCTGCTGGGTGCGCTGGGCGGCCTCGGCATCCCGGTGGGGACGGTCGCGTCCCGGCTTACGGGTACCTCGTCGTCGACACCACCGAGGACGGCCAGGTCGGGTTCGACGGCGCCACCATCGTCGGAAATCTGTTCGCGCTCTGGACGGGCGAGGGCTCCCCGACCCGCCAGGGCTGCACCGCCCTCAGCTCCACCAAGGGCGAGACTCGCATCAACACAGCCAGGGGCCGGCTGATTTGCCTGGAGACCTCCGAGGCGCGGACCGCCCTGCTCAAGGTCAAGTCGTTCCTCGACGGCACCGTGGCCGCCCGTGCCGTCGTCTGGGAAACGCAGCCATGACGGCTCTGACCTGTGGTTTGACGGAGTCCGTCTCCGCAGGCAAGATCGCGTCGTGTATTTGTCCGCCTGCTCTATCTGATCGCGCTTCGAGTGTTCGGCTGGCTGTGGACGGTGCGGCAGGCCCGCGACCTCGCCGACGCCGCGGCGTGGGGCCTGTCCGTGCGCGCCGGCATGCGCACCGGCACCGGGCTGACCCTGGACGGCGGCGCCTCCGCCATCCAGGCCGGGGCGCTGCTCAGGCCGGGTCCGCGTGCGGCTCTCGGCCTCCCGCCCCTGGACGGCTGACCATGCCGGTCCGTCGACTGACCGCCGATGTGGCGTTCGCGGCCGAGGCCGAGCTCGGGGAAGGGCCCTGCTGGGACGCCCGGCGCGGCGCTGATCTGGCTCGAGCTCACCACGGGGCTGGTCCACCGGTGGAACCCCGTCAGCGGTGACGACGCGCCGGTCGGCTCGACGGTCCCGGTCGGCGCCGCCGTACCGCGTTCTGGCGGTGGTCCGGTCGCGGCCACAGCCGAAGGCTTCGCCGACCAGGGCCGGCGGCCCTTGCCGAGCCCCGTCCTGGCCGCGGGCGAGCGCTGCAACGACGGCAAGTGCGACCCGCAGGGCCGGTTCTGGGCCGGCACCGCGACACCCGGCCGTCCCGGCGCGGCCACGCTGTACCTGCTGGACCATGACCACACGATCACCTCGGTGATCACGGATGTCACGGTCTCGAACGGGCTCGGCTGGAGCCCCGACGGATCCCTGCTGTTCTACGTGGACACCACGGCCGGACGGACGTCTGCGCTCTCGACCCGTCCGGCCGCCCCCGAAGGCGGCGAGCCCTCATCGCGATCAGCGCGGGCAGGCCGGATGGCCTGACGGTCGACGACTCGGGCGCGATCTGGGTCGCCCTGTGGGACGGCGCAGCCGTGCACCGCTACACGCCGGACGGCCGCCTCGACACGGTTGTGGACGTCCCGGCCAACAACGTGCGCCGACGAGACCGGCTTTGCGGAGTCCTCCACGAATCGCGGTCGGGCTCGGCGAGCAGACCGCGCTCGTGATAGTGGCGGATGGCTTTGATGGTCACG
>NZ_JBHUFV010000059.1:0-47805 GCF_042681425.1 Nonomuraea mangrovi
GCCTGGCCCAACTCGAACCAGCCTTGGCCGCATGAAATGAGTTAACCAGCAGAGTCGTACAGGCGAACCGTCGCCCGAAAGTCAGCGCCGGGAGCTGGGGTCGGCTGCCGATTGAGCCAGACGGAGCAGCGACAGCAGGGCGGTCCGCTGGTCGACGTTGAGCACCGAGATGATCGGCGCTCTCTCGAACAGATGGGCTAGGAGACGGCCCCGAAGGTCCTGCCCCGACGCGGTGAGAACGAGTCGCTTGGCCCTTCGGTCATCAGGGTCGGGTTCCCGCCGCAGGAAACCGCACTGCTCGAGAGCATCTGCGATCCCGGTGACGTGGGAGGGTTCGCAGTGCAGTTGGCCGGCTATCTGGCCCATACGCTGAGGTTGCCCAAGCTGAAGCAGTGTGTGAGCCTGCGGCACGGTCACGCCGACTGCGGCGGCGGTCTCCTCAAAGTGAGCCCGCAGAGCCGCATCCGCAGCGAATAGGCGTTCCACGATCTCCTGGCCCTCGGGGTCTGGCCAATCGATGTATTGTTCCGCCACGACTTCCCCCGCCGCCCTCACTGTTTCAGTTATTGAACTATCTCATGCCTCTTGTGTGTTCCAAGCACAAGGGGTAAAGCAAGTCCTTACCCGAGGGTGGGACGGCGAAGGAAGGCCGGCATCATGCCAGGTCGATACCCAGACACGCGCTGACTTCCTCCTGCCGCGCATGGAGCAAACCCGCCGCCCCTGGGTCACTTGCATCACGGCCACCGCACGCAGGCCGTGGCCCGGCTGGAGGAGCTCGTGTCGAACCTTAGGTGGCGGCGGGCCGGTGCGACATCGAGCGGTAGACGAACTCCGCGTCGTTCTTCCTGGTCAGCTCGGTGATGAGGCCGTGGTCGGGGGAGAGGACACAGGCCGGGTCGGTACGGCCGGCGTCACCGGTCAGCGCGAACGCCTGGCAACGGCACCCGCCGAAGTCCTCGGTCTTGCGTGGGCAGCCACGGCACGGCTCGGGCATCCAGTCCGTGCCGCGGTAGGCGCTGAAGGCAGGCGACTCGGACCAGATCCACTCCAGCTGGTGGTCGCGCACGCTGGGCAGGTCGAGCGGCAGGCCGTACGCCGCCGGGCAGGGCAGCACCCGGCCGTCCGGCGCCACGGTCAGCGAAATGGCTCCCCAGCCGCCCATGCACGGCTTGGCCACGCCGTCGAAGTAGTCGGGCACCACCCAGATGAGTTCGACGTCGGTACGGTGGCGCCAGGACTCGACCACCCGGGCGGCCCGGGCGAGCTGTGCGCGGCTGGGCATCAGGGCTCGCCGGTTGACCAGGCCCCAGCCGTAGAACTGGGTGTTGGCCAGTTCGATCCTGGCCGCGCCCCAGGCGATGCCGAGCTCGATGATCTCGTGGACCGTGTCCAGGTTGTGCCGGTGCAGCACGACGTTGAGGCCCAGCGGCAGGCCCGCGTCCTTCACCACGGCGGCGGCCCGTTCCTTGGCCGCGAACGACGCGCGTCCGGCGATCCGGTCCGACGCGGCCGCCGTATGCGCCTGGACGGAGAGCTGCACGCTGTCGATCCCGGCCGCGGCCAGTTCGGCCAGTCGGGCGGCGGTCAGCCCGACGCCGCTGGTGACCAGCTGGCAATAGATCCCTTCCGCTGCGGCGACGATCTCGGCGAGGTCGCGTCTGACCAGCGGCTCGCCGCCGGAGATGTGGGCATGGACCACGCCGAGCGCAGCCGCCTGCTTCATCACCCGGCTCCAGTCCGCGGTGTCCAGCTCGGCAGACCTGCGGACCAGCTCGGCGGGGTTGGAGCAGTACGGGCAGCGCAGCGGGCACCCGTGCGTGACCTCGGCGAGCATGGCCCAGGGCGGTGGCACGGTCGCGTTCATCGCAGCCACCCCTGGCCTCGGAGGTCGTCGAGGAAGTCGGTGACGTCGTCGGGGCCGGCCTGGGGGAAGTGTCGCGAGATCTCGGTAGCCGTGCGGGTGCCGTCGCACAGCCGCACGATGGCCGCCGCCGTGTCGTTCAGCACCACGATCCGCTCGGGCACGATCAGGAGCTCCGCCTGCCGGATGTCGCAGTGACGCAGCCGGGCCGCGGGAGCCAGCGCGGGCTTCCAGCTCATGTGTACGCCCGGTCGACGGCGTCGAGCAGCGTCCACAGCACCTCGCACTTGTACTCCAGCGCCTTGATCGCTTTCGTCCTGTCCGCCTCGGTACGAGCCCAGTCGAGGACCAGCGCGAGCGCCTCGCCGCTGTCGCGGCGGCCTTGGCCGACCCGGGCGCGGAAGTAATGCAGGCCTTCCGGGTCGATCCAGGGGTAGTGCTTCTCGAACGCGGCGATCCTGGTACGCATCAGGTCGGGCGCGAACAACTCGGTGAGGGAGGAGGCCACGCACTCCAACGGGCTGCCGGTGCGGCACAGGTTCACGTAGCCGTCCACCGCCAGCCGTACGCCGGGCAGGACGCCGGCGCCGGACCACAGGTCGGCGCGCGGGATGCCCGCCGCCTCGCCGAGCTGCAGCCAGCGCTCGATGCCGCCCTCGCCGGGCTCGGAACCATCCTGGTCGGTGATCCGGTGGATCCAGATACGGCGTAGCGCCGGGTCCTCGAGCTTGGCGAGGATCAACGCGTCCTTGATCGGGATGTGCCGCTGGTAGTGGAACCGGTTGAGGATCCAACCGCGCAGCTCCTCCTTCGACAGCAGCCCGTCGTGCATCCGCCGGTTGAACGGGTGCAGGTGGTGGTAGCGGCGTGCGGGTACGGCGCGCAGCGCCTTCTCGAACTCGTTCACAGGTCGATCACCATTCCGTCTCGCGCCACCTCGACGCCCAGGCCCTCGTGCAGCGGCGAGCCCGGGTCGACGAGCGGATTGGTGTTGTTCAGGTGCGTGTAGAGGCAGCGGGTGCCGAGCCGGGCCAGCCGGCCCCTGGTCGCCTCGATCGGCAGGTGGCCCATCTGCGTCGCGGTCCGTTGGCCGAAGGACAGCGGCTCTGCGTCGGTGTAGAAGGTGCCATCCACAAAGAGGACCTCCGCGTCGCCGGCGGTGACGTCCGGCCAGACGCCCATGGCCGGTGCGTAGAGCAGGCCGGCCCAGCGCAGCGCACTCACCCACGCGCCGGGCGGCCGGGCGGAGGCGTATCTCGGCCGCTTGCCGGAAACGGGCACCGCCTCGGCTCCGATGTCCGCGAAGGTCAGCCACTCGATGGTGACGTACGGCTCGAGCATGGCGAGGATCTCGTTCACCGCCTGCCGTACCGTGTCGGTGGCGACCACCCGGAGCGTGTCGGCCTCGCGCAGCCGGGCCAGGCCCAGGGTGTGGTCGAGTTCCGCGTCGGTGAGGATGACACCCGCGAGCGCGCTGGACCTGCCTGCCGGGCGCAGCCACGCGCACGTCTCGATTTGCTCGCCGATGTCGGGCGTGGCGTTGACCAGGAAGACCTGCCCGGACCCCGCCTCGATCGCGAGCGAGGCGTGCAGCCTGCGCCACGACGGGTTGGCCCGGGCGCCACGACAGCCCGGGCAGCCGCAGTTCCACTGCGGAACGCCGCCGCCCGCGGCCGTACCCAGGACCTGCAGGCGCACCGCGGTTCCGGCCCTACCTGGTGGCCAGGAGGTAGGCCGACATCTCCATCGAGGCCTCGACCACCTGGTACGCGGGCTTGTGCCAGATGACGTCCTCAGCACGTGCTCGCTGCTTCTTGGCGTGGACGGGCCGCTCGAGCTTGTCGCTCTTCTGCTTGTCCATGGGTCTTCTCCTCGGAGTCTGTCCCACATGGATACAGGTGAATAATGGCCCAATCCCGTGCTGGTTTATCCCATAAAACTGCAAATGTCGTATATAGCGGGACATGTGCTAACTCGTGTATGGCACGGCGAGAATCGCGCCCGGGTTGGCCAGCGCCGTGGTCGGCGCGCCGTTCGCGCCCCTGGTGATCCCGCTGCTGTCGGTCGCGATGTAGAGCGTCTTGCCGTCGGCGCTGAGCGCGGTGTCGCGGTAGCGGTTGATCGTGTCGAACAGCTTCTCCCGGTGTTCGCCGTCGTCGTCCATGCGGTAGACCGAGCCGTCCTTCATCGAGGTGACCAGCAGGTCGTCGCCGGCCACCTCCACACTGGCGGGGGCGATGGTGGGCCAGCAGATGTAGGCCGAGCCCGGGTCCGGGCACGTGCTCGTGGTGCCCAGGGCGTACCCGGTGTCCACGGTGGTGCCGTACGTGGTCAGCGGCTTCTCGAAGTTCTGGTCGAACGCGCTTTCCTTGGTCTGCGGCACCTGTACGGGCACCTGGGCCGGGTCCGCGGTGAACGTGAGCTTGGCGCAGCCGCCCTCGGCCTTGGACCAGTTCACGTAGGCGTAGTTCCTATCGTCCTTGTTACCGGCGACATCGGGCCAGCCGTAGTTCTTGCCCGCGTCGATCTCGTCCAGTTCGTCGTCGGTCGCCGGGCCGAGCTCGGCGACGTAGAGATCCCTGCCCTTGAAGGCCAGCCCGTTTGGGTTGCGCAGGCCGTACGCGAAGACATGGCTGCGCACCTCGATGCGCAGGATCTTGCCCTTGTAGAGCCCGAAGTCCTTGGCGTCGACTTGCTCCTTGGTGGGCAGCGACTGCGCCTGGTTGGGCACGCAGTAATGCTTCTCGTAGTTGGCGCCCTGGTCACCGACGGAATAGTAGAGCTTGCCGTCCGGGCCGTAACGCAGCCTGGCCGCCTGGTGATCGTCTCCGGAAGGCAGCCCGACGATCACGTCTTTCGGCTCGTTCAGTCTGCCGTCCGCCCAGGTGTACCTGGAGATCTTTGTCGCGTTCCCGCCGTTGCCCTCGTAGGAGTAGGCCAGGTAGACGTAGTCGGATCTGCGGCCCTTGCCGAAGTCGGGGTGCAACGCCATGCCGAGCACGCCGTCCTTGCCGTGTGGGCTGTGCACCGCGGTGCCGGTCAAGTCGAGCACCACGCTCGCCGCCCCCGTGTCCGGCTTGACGCGCTTGACCTTCAGCCCGCTCTTCTCCGTCAGCCACAGGTAACCGTCCGGCCCCATGAGCAGCTCGTAAGGATCGGCGAGCCCGCTGACCACCACCTTGGGCTTGGCACCGGCCTCGGAGCTCGCCGTCGGCGCGTTTGCCAGACCTACCGCCTGCAGGCCGGTGCGCCCGTGGTAGTGCCGCACGAACCGATCAGGCCTGCCACGGGTGGCCACAGCACAGGCATAAAAAGTCGCTCTCATGCAGCCATATATCTCCCAATAATGCACACATCGCTACATATCGATGTATTTAGGGGCAATTATTAATTTCGTCCTGACGGGAGCTTGTATTCACGGCGCACAGCCGCGACGGCGCGGGGAGCGGGTCGCGGCCGGCGGCGTGGATGCGGTGGTCCTTGCCCCGCACCCGGTGGGATCTTCGCGTGGCGACGCGTCGCAGGCCACGTCGGTATTGGAGGTGGCCAGAAGCACGAAGGGCAAGCGCGCGATGATATGTCCTACCTTGATCTTTAGCCCGGCACTGGTTGTTCGGATGGTGCGGGAGAACCCGGCCCGGGGGGCACATCGGCGGATCCAGGGCGAGTCGGCCCGCCTGGGTTACGCCATCGCGGCCTCTACGGTGTGGGAGATCCTCATGCGGCGGGTATCGATCCGGCGCCGGGCCGGGCTGAGCCGGCGGCAGTTCCTGTCCGCTCAAGCCCACGCGATCACCGCGTGTGACGTCGTGGTGGACGCCGAGAATGAACGCCATCTGCGAGCGGGTCATCGGCGCGCCGTGAACTCCTGGACCGGATCCTGATCCTCGGCTCCGTCTGGCTCGATCGGCAGCCGGCCCCCGCTCCCGGCGTTGATTTTCGCGCGACGGTTCGCCTCCCTCTCTACGCCACTGCTGCCCATGGCGACCGCATGCGCACTGCGTTCCCGCTCGCTCGGTGCTGCTCCTCTCACGACACCGCAAGTTGGACCCCCTGGCGTCGGCTGCGATAACTTCTGGTAGAACATATTTCAGTCACTGAAGTATTGAACGTTCTACGCGAGGAGCTTGCGTCCATGTTCATCGCCACCGCCGTCCTATCCCTCCTGCTGGCTCTCGCCTTCGCCGGAGCCGGCTTCCCGAAGCTCTCCGGTAAGGACGACATGGCAGCCCAGCTCAGCAGGCTCGGGGTGTCAGCCGGGCTCATGCGCGTCATCGGCGCGCTGGAGATCCTCGGAGCCGTAGGGCTGATCGCCGGACTGTGGATCGAAGTCCTTGGGGTCGCGGCCGCGACCGGACTGGCGCTCCTCATGGCCGGCGCCGTCGCCTCTCATATCAAGGCCCGCGACACCGCCAAGCACACCCTGCCGTCGCTGGTCCTGCTGATTCTCAGCGCGACCGCACTCGGCCTCGGGCTGGCCGGCTGAAACATGATCGGCACCGCCCGACGCCTCCGCGACAGGGCGCAGCTGTACCGACTCAACCCCCCGAAACAAGAAAGAGCATTGTGATGACCACTCACGCCATGACCGAGACCGGTCTCCCCATCGACACCCGTTTCGAACGGCCCGCCACGGAGGAGCAGCTCCAGCGGACCGCGGCCGCCCTGCGGGAGAAGGGCCACGCCGTCGAGATCGTCGACACAGCAGCCGACGCACGTGCCGTCGTCAACCGGCTGCTGCCCGGCGATCGGAGCGTCCTCACCGTCTCCAGCGAAACGCTCCGCCTATCGGGCCTGGACGATGACATCAATGCTTCCGGCCGGTTCGACGCCGTGCGCCCCAAGCTCATGCGGCTGCGCGAAGAGGGGCGATTCGATGAGATGCGTGCCGTCGGCTCCGCCCCCGACGTCGTGGTCGGAAGCGTGCACGCGGTGACCGAGGACGGGCGGCTGCTGACCGCCTCAGGTAGCGGCAGCCAGCTCGGTTCCTACAGCTTCGGCGCGGGCCGGGCCTTCTGGGTCGTCGGTTCTCAGAAGATCGTGCCCGACCTCGACACGGCGCTGCGCCGCATCGAGGCATACGCCTACCCGCGCGAGGACGTCCGCGCCCGCCAGGCCTACGGCACGCCGGCTCTGCTCTCCAAGATCCTCATCATCGACCGCGAGATGTTCCCCGACCGAGGCACCGTGGTCCTCGTCCGCGAACCCATCGGGTTCTGATCACCCATGCTCCTGAGTGAGGACTTCATGACCAGCTCCACCCGAAACGACACGATGACGATCGAGGTCTACGCCGACATCGTCTGCCCGTGGTGCTACATCGGAAAGCGCCGACTGGAGCGGGCGTTGCGCAACTTCCGGGGAACGGACGGTGTCCGGATCGTCTACCGGCCGTTCCAGCTCGATCCGGGCGCCCCGGCCACGGGCACCCCGGCTCGCCGGCACCTCGGTCAGAAGCTGGGGTCGCAGGTCGGCACGGTCCTTGAACGCACCTCGCGGATGGCGGCGCGTGAGGGGATCGAAATGCACTTCGATCATGCACTGATCGGTAACACCCTCGACGCCCACCGAGTGCTACGGCTGGCCGAGGCCGAAGGGAAGCAGGCGGGGGTGCTGGAGCAGCTGTTCGCCGCCTACTTCACCCACGGCCGGGACATCACCGACCACGCCGTGCTCGCCGACGCGGCGGCCGCCGCGGGCCTGGACCGCCGGCACGTCTTGGACATGCTGGCCGGATCCACAGGCGTACGCGAAGTCACGGCGGAGATCGCGGCCGCGCACGCACGCGGAGTCAGCTCTGTACCCACCATCGTCGTCAACGGCCGCCACGCGATCCAGGGCGTCCAGGAGATACCCGCGCTGCTCGACGCGCTCGAACGCGCCCGCGACGAGGCCGGGGCCGGGGATGCCGAAACTGGCGACACCACACCCAATCCAGCCGGCGTGGCCGGCACCTGCACGATCTGACCACGGGCATGACCATGACTTTCCTTTACCGCTGGCATCGGGCGAGGTTGCACCCGATGCGGCGACCGCGTCCCTGCACCGCACCGCACCAGACCTCTGCGCTCCTTGATTGTTCGACCCTGTCGGCTGGTGTCAGGAGCTCGATGGGCGGATGGGCAGGAGTCGCACCGTGGTGAGACGGGTGCCATACAAGTGGCTGGTCGCCACCGCGTTCGTGTTCGGGCTGTTCATGGAGATCCTCGACATGACTGTGCTGAACACCGCATTGCCCGCACTCGGCCAGCACTTCGGCGTCGGGACCGAGACGCTGCAGTGGCTGGTCACCGGCTATCTGGTCAGCATGGCGGTGTTCATCCCCGCCTCCGGGTGGGTCGCCGACCGGTTCGGCACCAAGCGCACTTTCCTGTTCGCGCTCGCGGTCTTCACCGCCGCCTCGGCCTGGGGCGGGATCGCCGGATCGCTCGGCGAGCTGATCGTGGCCAGGGTCGTCCAAGGCGTCGGCGGCGGGCTGCTGACCCCGGTCGGCACCGCGATGCTGTTCCGCGCCTTCCCGCCGGCCGAGCGGGCAAAGGCGTCGGCGGTGCTGTCCATACCAACCACCATCGCCCCGGCCTTCGGCCCGGTGCTTGGCGGATGGATGGTCGACAACGTCAGCTGGCGATGGATCTTCTTCCTCAAAGTGCCGATCGGCGTGCTCGGTCTGCTCTTCGCGATGGTGGCCCTTCGCGAAGAACGCGCGGATCGTCCTGGCCGCTTCGACATCGCAGGGTTCCTGTCCGGCGGTGCCGCGCTCGCGCTGCTGCTGCTCGGCCTCGACGGTGGCGCTCGAGAGGGGTGGGGCGCCGCCCCGGTGCTCGTGCAGCTGGGCGCCGGGCTCGCGCTGGCGGCAGTGTTCGCCACGATCGAGTTGGCCCGCAGCGAGCCGATGATCGACCTGCGCCTGCTGAAGGACCGGCTGTTTCGGACCGGCAACCTGCTGATGCTTCCGGCGTCAGGAGCGCTGATGGGCGCGTTGTTCTTGGTGCCACTGCTGCTGCAATATCAGATGGGCGTCGACGCGACCGGCTCCGGCCTCGTCACGATGTTCCAGGCACTGGGCATGATGGCCTTCCTCCCGTTGGCCGGCCGCCTGTACCCGAAGGTCGGCCCTCGCCGCCTGCTCGCAACAGGATTCGGCATCATCGCCGCCGCCCAGGCAATGCTGATCATGGTCGGACCCGGCACTACCCTGTGGGCAGTCAGGCTGGCGCTGTTCGCCATGGGCGCGGGCATGGCACTCACCGTCATCTCCCTGCAGGCCGCCACCTTCGCCACGATCACCCCCACGGCGATCGCCCGAGCCTCGTCGGTATTCTCCACCACCCGTCAGGTCGCCAGCGCCGCCGGCGTCGCCGCGGTCGCCACCTTGCTCACCGCGCGAACCGACTCCAGGCTCGCCGACCTCGGTGCCCGCGCCGCCGATCTCGCCGGCAGGCAGGAAGCGCTCTTCGCCGCCTACCACGACATCTTCCTCGTCACCACCGCGCTCGCGCTGATCGGCTTTCTCATCTCCCTGCGCGTGCGCGACAGCGACGCCATCACCACCATGCGCCCGGTTTCGACGGCGTCGAACGCCGATCAACACAGGCACCCCGACAGCGGGCATCGCACGTAGCCGTTACCCAGGTCTCCGGGCGCCGCCGGTGGCGCCGGGGACTTCATCGACCCACCCTCCCAACCACAGCCAAGGAGCAGCCAGCTTCGCCACGATCACCTCCGCGGGCGATCGCACGGGCCTCGTCGGTATTCCCGCCATCCGCCATCCGCCAGGTCGCCGGCGCCCCCGGCGCCGCGAGCGCCGCCTTCCCGCTCACCGGCCTGGCCCGGGCCGCGCTGGAGATCCTCTGGTTCGGCGGCGGCACCCTGGCGCTCTACACCGGCCTGACGACCTCCGCGGCCGTCTTCTTCGCGCTCTTCGTTCTCAACGCGGTACTCCGCATCGTCTGGAAACAGGTCTGATCATGGGAAAGCACATCGTGGTGGGCTCCGGCCAGGTCGGCACGCACGTGACCACCAAGCTCCTCGCCCAGGGGCATGAGGTCACCGTCGTGACCCGGTCCGGCAGCGGCCCGGAAGGGGCGGTCAGGGTCGCCGCGGACGTGGCCGACAAGGGGAGGATGATCGAGATCGCCCGAGGGGCGGATGTCCTCTACAACTGCGTCAACCCGAAGTATCACCGCTGGCTCACCGACTGGCCGCCGATGGCCGAGTCCTTCCTGGCCGCCGCCGAGGCCAGTGATGCTGTCTACGTGATGCTCGGCAACCTCTACGCCTACGGTCCCGTCTCGGTCCCGATGACCGAGGACCTGCCGCTCGCCTCGACCAGCCCCAAGGCGCAGGTACGCGCGAAGATATGGGCCGACGCCCGCGCCGCTCACGAGGCCGGCCGGATCAGGGCGACCGAGGTCCGCGGCTCGGACTACTTCGGTCCTGGCGCCACCGACCAGTCTTACCTGGGCGACCGGTTCCTCGTCCCGCTCAGGGCGGGCAAGACCATCCAGCTCGTCTGGCCGGCCGACGTGCCGCACAGCTTCACGTACCTGCCGGACGTGGCCGACGCCCTGATCATGGCGGGCCGGTACGAGCGGGCCTGGGGTCGGCCCTGGCACGTGCCGACCGCCGAGCCGGTGACCTTCCGTCAGGTGGGGGAGCGGGTGGCGGCGCTGCTCGGCCGTCCCGCGCCTCGCATGGCGCAGTTGCCGTGGCCCGTGGTGCGGGCGGCCGGTCTGTTCTCGCCCCTGATCGGCGAGCTCGGGCACGTCCGCTACCAGTTCACTGAGCCGTTCGTGCTCGACTCGTCGGCCTTCCAGCGCACGTTCGGCGTGGCGCCTACTCCGATCGACCAGGCGCTCAAGGCTACGCTCGACGGACGAAGTCAGCCGTGATCGGCCTGGGTGACATCGCGGAGAAGGCGTACCTGCCCGTGCTCGCCGCCCAGCCCGCCCTCGACCTCTGCACCCGCAACAGCGCCCGCCTCAACCGGTTCGGCGATGTCTGCGGTGGGCCGCGTCCAGCGGCCCACCGTAGGTAGCGACGGAGCCGGCACCTACCGTATCGCTGGCCGGTCGACGAGCGTGGACGAGGCGATCAAGGTGGGGTCGGCGCGGCGTTCGTGCGCGCTGCCACCGACGCGCACCCGGAGATCGTCGAGTCACTGCTCAGCGCTGGGGTCACGATCGCGTACACGCTGGAGGAGTCCTAGCGCCTCGTACGGCTGGCGAAGGCTGAGAACGGACGAGGGCGTCGGCCAGTACCGTTCCGGCAATCGAAAAAGGATATAAAGGTGACGGTATACGCTCTCGCATTGGAATCCGTGACGAAGGTCTACGGTTCCGGTCGTCATGCGGTAACTGCGTTGAACGATGTGTCGATGGGCGTGCCGCGCGGGACATTCACCGCGATCATGGGTCCCTCCGGCTCGGGTAAGAGCACGTTCCTGCACTGCTCGGCCGGCCTCGACAAACCCACGAAGGGTCGCGTGATCCTCGGCGACATGCCCCTGGCCAGCCTCAACGAGGAGCAGCTCACCGAGATCCGCCGGGAACGGGTCGGGTTCGTCTTCCAGGCGTACAATCTGCTCGACTCGCTCACCGTCGCCGACAACGTGGGCCTGCCGTTCCGTCTGGCCGGCGCCCCGGTCCCCGCCGACCGGGTCCGCACCGAGCTGGCAGGCGTCGGGCTCGCCGACATGGGCGAACGTTACCCAGGGCAGCTCTCCGGTGGTCAGCGGCAGCGCGTGGCCATCGCCCGCGCCCTCATCACCGGACCCGACGTGATCTTCGCCGACGAGCCGACGGGCGCGCTCGACACGCGTACCGGCAAGCAGGTCCTGCAGCTGCTGCGGGGGATCGTCGACCGGACCGGCCAGACCGTGGTGATGGTGACCCACGACCCGGTCGCCGCGTCGCATGCGGACTCGGTGACGTTCCTGGCCGACGGGCGGCTGGCCGGCGAGCTCACCGGGCCGACGCCGGAGAAGGTGGCCGACCGGATGACCAGGCTGGGTGAGTGGTGAGCCGCAAGAGCAAGGCCAGGGCGGTGAACCTGCCGAAGGCCAAGAAGAAGGTCCGCACGCTCTCGCGCCAGAACCTCTCGCTGGCCTGGAGCACGATTCGCGGCCGCAAGGGCGGCTTCGCGGCGGTGCTGATCGCCGTCGCGGTCGGCTCCGCCGTGATCACCGCCTGCGGCGTGTTGCTGGAGACCGGCGCCGGCTCGGGAGTCCCGGCCGAGCGGTACCACGACGCGGCAGTGGTCGTCGGCGCCTACCAGGCCATGCCCGTCGAGGGCGACACGGACCTGCGGCTTTCCGAGCGGGTGCGGTTGCCCGCCGACACGGTCGCGAAGGTCGTTGCGGTCAAGGGCGTCAAGTCCGCGGTCGGGGACGTCAGCGTCCGCACCACCGTCCTCAAGGGGAACTCCGTCCTCGACGGCCCATCCGTGTACGGGCACGGCTGGTCCGCCTCGGTGCTCGCGCCGTTCACGCTGCGCTCGGGCACCCAGCCGCAATCGGCCAACGACGTCGTGCTCGACACCGACCTCGCCAAGCGTGCCGGGGTCGCCGAAGGGGGCACGGTCACGCTGGTGATCGGGTCGACGCCGGGATCGTACCGGGTCAGCGGCGTCGCCGAGCCCGCCGTCTCGCTCGACCGGCAGTCTGCGGTCTTCTTCACCGACGACCAGGCGGCGCGGCTCCACGGCGAGCCCGGCAAGATCGACGCGGTCGGCGTGCTGGCCGCAAACGGGGCCGACGCGGGCGACCTCGCCGACCGGATCAAGAAGGCTGTGCCAGGCATGGTCACCTATACCGGCGACGACCGAAGCGACGTCGAGACGCTCGACGTCGGGCAGATGCGGTCGTTCGTCATCGAGGTGGCCAGTGCGTTCGGCGCTACCATGATCCTTCTCGTGATCATCGTGGTCGCCGGCACGCTGGCGCTGTCGGTGCAGCAGCGCCGCCGCGAGCTGGCTCTGCTGCGGGCCGTCGGTGCCACGCCCCGGCAGGTGCTGCGCATGATCGGCGGTGAGGCCGTGCTGGTCGGCGGGATCGGCGCCGTGCTCGGCGCCATCCCCGGCGTCCTGCTCGCCATACTGCTGCACGCCGTGTTCACGGCGGCCGGCGTGCTGCCGTCCGGATTCTCGCTGGTGGTCACGCCGTTGCCCGTGCTGTTCGCCCTGCTGACCTGCGTCCTCGCGGCCCGGCTCGGCGGTTGGCTCGCGGCCCGGCGCGCCGCAAAGGTCAGTGCCGTCGAGGCGCTCGGCGACGTGGCCGTGGAACCGAAGAAGCTCGGCTGGTTCCGGCTCTCGCTCGGCCTGCTGCTCGTGCCCGCGGGCCTGGCCGTCGCGATCGTTCTGCCGATCGTGCTGCCCGGTGAATCGGCCATCGACGGCGCCGCCGGCTCCGCCCTGATCCTGGTGATCGCCGTCGCCCTGCTCGGACCGCGGTTGTTCGGCGGCGTCGCGACGCTGCTCGGCCGTCACCCGGGCGGCGTCACCCGGTTCCTCGCCATCGCCAACTCCCGGGCCCGGGCCCGTCGGCTCAGCGCCGCCACGACCCCGCTGATCATGGGCGTGACCATGGCGTCCGCGCAGCTCTTCAGCGGCACGACGCTGGCCGCGACCGCGCACGACCAGGCCGCCGACGGCGTGATCGCCGACCACATGGTGACCTCCGACAGCGCGGGGATCTCACCCGACCTGGCCGGGGCGCTCCGCGGCGTCCCGGGCGTCCGCACGGTCGGCCCGGTCGCCCGAACCTCGGTGATCCT
The DNA here is from genome assembly GCF_042681425.1 of Nonomuraea mangrovi. NCBI lineage: Bacteria > Bacillati > Actinomycetota > Actinomycetes > Streptosporangiales > Streptosporangiaceae > Nonomuraea > Nonomuraea mangrovi. The sequence continues at coordinate 13,636 of NZ_JBHUFV010000059.1, forward strand.
CACCTGGCCCGACGGCGACAGCATCCAGTACAGGGTCTCCACGGCGCAGGGCGTCGACCCCGCGGCCGTGCCGGACACCATGAACCTGGACGTGCTGCGCGGCAACCTGAGCGGTCTCACCGGGTCCACGGTCGCGCTCAGCCGCCTCGTCGCCGGCACGGTCGGCGTCGACGTGGGCGGCAGCGTCGACGTGCACCTCGGGGACGGTACCGTCGAGAAGGCCAAGGTGGTCGCGGTCTACGAGAACGGGCTCGGCTTCGGCGACGTCACGCTGCCCCACGACGTGGTCGTCGCGCACACCACCGACCATCTCGACCAGTGGCTGCTGGTGCACTCCGACCGGGGCGTGAACCTGAGCGCGGTGTTGAAGGCATACCCGACGGTGAGGGTGCGCGACGCCGCGGCGGTCACCGCCGCACCGACCGATGACACCGGCGACGGCGCGATCAGCCTCGTGCTCAACGCCGTGCTGCTCGGCTATCTCGCGATCGCCGTCGTCAATACGCTGGTCATGGCGACGATCTCACGGGTGCGCGAGTTCGCCTTGCTGCGCCTCGTCGGCACCCGCACCAGCCAGGTCCAGTCGATGATGCGCCAGGAGACGGGCATCATCGTGATCTGCGCGGTCGTCGTGGGTACGATCGCCGCGCTGCCGTCGCTGATCGGGATGAGCTACGCGATACGCCACTCGGTGTTTCCCTCCGTCCCACCCCTGATCTACATCGGCATCGTGATCGTGGCCGCGGTGATCGCCTGGCCCGCCGTGATGCTGCCGACCCGGCTAGCGCTGCGGCCGCCGGCCGTGGAGGCGATCGCGCGCCCCGAGTGACACGACCTATCGCAGGTGAGGCGTGGCTCGGCCACGCCTCACCCGTTTTGCGCGTCCCACGCGGGACCCACGCTGAGCGGGCAGTTTCCGCACCGCTCAAGCCCGGAGTCGCCGCGGCGGCCGCCCGTACCATCAGCGGACTGCTGGCCACACATACCGGCTGATCAGTCGCGGGCGGGGGCGCGTCGTCCCCCGAGGGGCGTGCCACCGCCGCGCTCTTCTGCTACATCTCCGCCTCCACCCTTCTCCTGCAGAAGCGTCTTGGGCTTCAGCGTCGGCGCGGCGTCGACCGTCTTCTCCGTCGGTGCCCTCACCGCCCCTGTGTCCACCCTGGCCGGCAGCCGTCTCGTCGGCCGCTACAGCCCTCGGCTCCTGCTCCTGGCCGGGCCGGGCCGGGCCTCATGCTCGCCTCCGCGTCGCCGCCCTCGGTCTCACCCTCACCGGACACCTCACCCGAGCCTGGGCCCCGGGCCTTGTCGGTGCCGGTTTCCTCGGGCTGGGCCAGGTCTTCGCCACCGCCATTGGGCTCGCCCTCGAGGAAACCGCGGCGCGTTTGCGCTTGCGGGTCGCGGCCGACAGTTCGCTGATGTCGGCGAGGTATGCGAGGTAGGCGCGGATCGGGTCAGCGGTGAGGTCGGCGAGTTCGCCGTCGCAGTGAGCGGTGAGCTGGAGGTAGGCGCGCACGGCGTGCGCGGAGGCGTTCGCGTTCTTCCGGGTGAGGAGGTCGTCCAGATGCCGGACGAGCATTGCCAGCGGCAACGACTACCCGTGCTATGCATCACCCCTGAATCAGCGCAGGTCACGCAAGAACACCCGGACGTCGTCAATGAACGAATCGGGCATCTCCCGGGCGGAGAAGTGACCGCCGCGGTCGGACTCGCTCCAGTGAGTGATGGTGGATGTCCGTTCGGCGATGGGGCGCACGGGCAGGGTGATGTCGTGGGCGAAGACCGCCACCCCGATCGGTGGCGGGCAGGGCAGCGGACCGGCAGGACTGTCGCGGTAGATGCGTGCGGAGGAACCTGCGGTTCCGGTGAGCCAGTAGATTCCGTCCCTTCGACCGCGCTGCCGGCTCCCGAGACCGCGTGACCGGGCTGGCCCCAGGGCAGGGGGCAGCCCGGTCGCGAGCCTGTCGCGAAGCCCTGAACTCAGGTTCTGGCCGCCCGGCCGGCTGTGATCGTGTCGAAGTCCGGGATGCGCTGGGCGATCGGGTCGCCGGTGAAGTCACCGATCCAGCCGTCGTCGTCGTGGAAGAAGCGGATCGCGGTGAAGTCCGGCCGCGTGCCCATGTCGAACCAGTGCGTGGTGTTCTTCGGGACGCTCAGCAGGTCCCCGGCCTCGCACAGCACCGCGTGCACCTTGCCGTTCACGTGCAGGTAGAAGATTCCGGAGCCGGCCACGAAGTAACGCACCTCATCGTCGTCGTGGGTGTGCTCGTTCAGGAATTTTTGCCTGGCCACCGCGGCCCGCTCCGGCCAGTCGGCGCTGCCGTCGGGGTGGAGTCGGGCGACGTCGACGAACGTGTAGCCCTCCTCGGCGATGACGCGGTCCACCTGCTCCCGGTAGGCCGCGAGGATCTCCTCCTGGCCGGCGCCCTCCGGCAGGTCCTCGACGACCTCCCAGTGCCGCAGGACGACGTCGATCTCCTTCAGCGTCGCCGCGATCTCCGCGGCGTCCTCTGTCTCCAGCAGCGTCTGCGGCTGCGCGCCGTCGGTGTGAACGGTCAGGTACGTCATGAGCTAAAGCCTACAATACATGCATGAATAGTGGGATATAGTCCGCTGTGTGAACCTCGCAAGACTTGTGGGCGTCGCGGCGCTCCTCGCCCTGGCCGGCTGCTCTCAGGGCGTGCCCGCCGCAGCCCCATCCGCTCCACCGCCCTCGCCGTCCACGGCTGCGGCTACCCCGACCGCCGCCGTGCCCGCCAAGTTCGCCTCGGGCGACGTCCGGATCTCACTCGTCCGCCAGCTGTCCTCCGGCGACTACTTCGAGCAGTGGCTCGCCGGCGCCCAGGCCGAGGCCAAGGCGCTCAACGTGAAGCTGGAGATCTCCAGCGGCGACGGCAACAACGACAAGCAGGCGCTCAATCTGGAGCAGGCCGTCACCGCCAAGCCCGACGCGATCATCGTCGACCACGGGTTCGCCCAGACGGTGCAGCCGGCCATCAAGAAGGCGGTGGCCGCCAAGATCCCGCTCGTCGCGTTCGACGTCGATCCCGGCACCGCCGAGGCCGTGACCCTTACCCAGGACGATCACCAGATCGCCAAGCAGGTGCTGGGCGCGCTGAAGGCGGACACGGGCGGCTCCGGCGGGGTCGTCTACGTCTACGTCGCCGGCTTCGCGCCCCTGGACCGGCGCAACGAGACCTGGGAGCAGTTCAAGAAGGACAACCCGGGCATCAAGCAGGTGGCGCAGATCGGCGTGGTCAACGGTTCGACCGCCTCGGCAGTGGCCGACCAGGCCAAGGCGGCGCTCCAGGCCCACCCGGGCGTCAAGGCGATCTTGGCTCCGTACGACGAGTTCGCCAAGGGCGCAGCACTGGCCGTCAAAGAGCTCGGCCTGGCGGACAAGGTGAAGATCTACGGCGCGGACATGTCCACCGCCGACATCGGCGTCATGACCGAGCCGAACAGCCCGTGGGTGGCCACCTCGGCCACCGACCCCGCCAACGTGGGCCGGGTCGCGGTACGGGCGGCCGCCCTGCTGGTCGCCGGCGAGCAGGTGGACCGGGCGCTCACCGTGCCGCCGTCGCTGATCAACCAGAAGGGGCTGCGGGATGCCGGCATCTCCAGCGTCGAGCAGCTCACCGGGGCCTTCCCCGGCCTCACCACGCCCGACGTGGCGCGCGTACCGTGGGCGGCGTCGTGACCTTCGCGGTCACGTCGGTCTCCAAGGTGTACGGCGCCACCACGGCCCTGTCCTCCGTCACGCTGGACCTGCGGCCGGGCGAGATCGTGGGGCTGATCGGCACCAACGGGGCCGGCAAGTCCACGCTCATCAAGATCCTCTCCGGGGCGACCGCGCCCAGCTCGGGGACGCTGTCGTACGAGGGCAGGCCCCTGGCGTTCGGCGACCCGCTGGACGCGCAGGAGGCCGGGGTGCAGACCGTGCACCAGAACATCGACGACGGCGTGGTGTTCGGCGCCAGCGTGGCGGAGAACCTCATGCTCGACGCGCTGGCGACGGGCGGCCCGCGGGGGTGGTTCCTGACCCGTGCCCAGGTCCGCGCCGCCGCGTCCGCCGTCGCGCCCGGGCTTGGACTGCCTCTGGACGCGCCGGTGGAGAGCCTGCCGGCGAGTGCCAGGCAGCAGATCGTCATCGCGCGCGCGCTGGCCCGCCGCGCCCGGCTGCTGATCCTCGACGAGCCCACGTCCACGCTGTCGGAGGTCGAGGCGGGCGCGCTCGCCTTCCGGGTGCGGGAGTCGGCGGCCGCGGGCGTGTCGGTGCTCTATGTGTCGCACCGGCTGTCGGAGATCGAGGCGCTGTGCGATCGGGTGGTGGTCCTCAGGGACGGTGAACTGGTCGCCATGTTCGCCGCGCCGCTGGACCGGACGGCGATCGTGGCCGCCATGCTCGGCCCGGCGGGCGCGGTGCCCGCACCCCGGGAGGCCGTTGCCCATGTGGGTCGGGAAGTGCTGATGGCCGACGGGGTGCGGGCCATGCCGGGCGGGGACGCGTTCGGCTTCAGGGTGCGCGCCGGCGAGGTGCTGGGGGTGACCGGGCTGGTCGGGGCGGGGAAGACCGAACTGCTCGAACAGCTCGGCGGAGCCCGGCCGCTGGTGTCGGGAAAGCTGTCGCTCGGCGGCGCGCCGTACGAGCCGAAGGACCCCCGCGACGCGATCGCGGCGGGAGTGGCGTTCGCGCCGGAGGAGCGGGCGGCGCAGGCGATCGTGCCGGGCTGGTCGGTGCGCGCACACGTCACGCTGCCGTGGCTGCGGCGCCACATCCGCTCGGGGCTGCTGGCGCGCCACTCAGAGTCGGCGGCTGCACGGCACGTCATCGACCTGTTCGGCGTGCGCGGCCCCGGACCTGATGCGCCGATCGAGGCGTTGTCCGGCGGCAACCAGCAGAAGGTCGTGGTCGGCCGCTGGCTGGCGGGGAGTCCGCGGCTGCTGGTGCTCGACGAGCCGTTCCGCGGGGTGGACGTGGCCGCGCGGGCGGACATCGGCCGGGTGGTCAGGGAACGCGCGCGGGAGACGGCCGTCATCGTGGCCTCTTCCGACCCTCAGGAGTTGCACGACCTGGCCGACCGGGTGCTCGTGCTGCACGAGGGCAGTCCGGCGGGCGAACTGCCGATCGCCGACGCCACCCCGGACCGCCTGGCCGTTCTCATGTCGGGCGCCGCGACGAGATCGGGAGGCCGGGAATGAGCGCCGCCGTGCAGGGCGGGAGCCGTGCCGCGCCATCCCGCCGGGTCGCCTCGCGGGCCGCGGCCGTCGCCTACCGATACGGGCTGCTGGGTGTGATGGCCGCCATGATCGTCCTGTTCTCCCTGCTGCGGCCCGCGTTTGCCACCTACCCGAACGCCCTGGTCGTCCTGCAGTCCGTTGCCGTGGTCGGGATCGTCGCGCTCGGCGTCACCGTCTCCATGACGACCGGCGGGTTCGACCTGTCGGCAGGCGCCTGCGTTGGCGCGGTGGTCATGGTGACCGCGCTGACGATGGTCAGGTTCAACCTGACCGGCGGCACCGCGATCGTGGCCGGCCTGCTCACCGGCCTGCTCGTGGCCGGCGTCAACGTGTTGCTGACCGTCGTCGCCAAGGTGCCCGACCTTGTCGCGACGCTGGGCACGCTGTTCCTGTTCCAGGGGCTGGCGCTGATCGTCACGGGCGGGCAGTCGGTCGCGCCGGGCATGACGGTGGACGGCGCGCCCGCCCCCGGCCGCTACACCGAGGGGTTCGCCTGGCTGGGCGGCGGCACGATCGTCTCCGTGCCGGTCCCGGTGGTGGCGTTCGCCCTGCTCGCCGCCGCTGTGTACGTGCTGCTCAACCACACCCGCTGGGGTCGTGCGCTGTACGCGATCGGCGGCAACGCCGAGGCGGCTCGGTTGGCGGGCATTCGGGTGGCCCGCTACCGCGCTCTGGGGTACGCCGTGTCGGGGGTGTGCGCGGCGATCGCCGGCATCCTCCTGTCGGCCAGGCTCGGCAGGGGCGACGTGGGCGCCGGGGACCCGTACCTGCTGCAGTCGGTCGCGGCGGCGCTGATCGGTTTCGCGGTGCTGGGCGCCAACCGGCCCAACGCGCTGGGCACCGTGGTGGGCGCGTTGTTCATCGGTGTCATGATCAACGGCCTGACCATGCTGAACGCTCCCTACTACGCGCAGACCTTCGTCCAGGGCGCGCTGCTCGTCGGCGCGCTGGTGACCAGTTACACGCTCAGGAGGATCCGGTGAGCTACGAGCTCCTCACTGTGGAGACGGTGCCCGGCTACGTTGCCGCGCGCCCCGCGCTCGCCCCTTTCGGCGCGGTCACGCGGGTGCGGGAGGTGGGCGACGGCAATCTCAACCTGGTGTTCGTGGCCGAGGCCGAGGGTGGCGGGTTGGTGCTCAAGCAGGCGCTGCCGTACGTGCGGGTGGACCCCACCTGGCCCATCACCCCGGAGCGGAACGGCATCGAGGGGCGCGCGCTGCGCTTGCACAACGTGGTCGCGCCCGGCCTCGTGCCGGAGCTGTACGACGCCGATGCCGAGCGGCACGTCATCGTCATCGAGGACCTGTCGGACCACCGGGTGTGGCGGGGGGCGCTCAACGAGGGGCTACGGCACGATGGTGTCGCCGAGGACCTCGGGCGGTACGTCGCGAAAGTCGCCTTCGGCACCTCGGTGTTCGGGCTCGGCGCCAAGGGGCACAAGGCGGCGCTGGCCGCCGCTGCCAACCCGGAGTTGTGCGAGATCACGGAGGATCTCGTCTTCACCGAGCCGTACATCTCGCACGAGCACAACCGGATCCTGCCCGCTAACGAGGCGGACGTGGCCGCCTACGCGGGCGATCCAGACGTGCGGGCGGCCGTCGGGGCGGCCAAGCTCGCGTTCATGACGCACACCGAGGCCCTGGTCCACGGCGACCTGCATACCGGCTCCGTCCTGGTCCGCGACGAGCCGCACTCGGCCAAGGCGTTCGACGTGGAGTTCGCCTTCTACGGCCCGGTCGGGTTCGATGTAGGCGCGCTGTGGGGCAACTACGTGCTGGCCGCCGCCCGCGCTCTCGTCTTGGGTGAGGACGCGTACGCGGCTTGGGTGCTGGCGCAGGCGGCCGAGACCTGGCAGGGGTTCGCCGAGGAGTTCGCCGCGCTGTGGCGCGGGCGGGCCGACCCGCGGATCATCGACCTCGACCACTACATCGCCAAGGTGTACGCGGACGCGGTGCCGTTCGCCGCGGCCAAGGCGGCCCGGAGGGTGATCGGCTTCTCCTCGGTCAGCGACATCGAGACCCTGCCGGAGGAACTGCGCGTACGCGCCATCCGCGCCGTGCTGGCCGCGGCCAGGCTGCTGCTCACCGGCGACCCTCCCCAGGGCGAGCCGAAACCGCTGTTCGACCGGGTGGGACAGGTCCTGGCGGAGGCAGGCAGGTGATCGGCGACCTCAGCGCCGAGGACTTCGACCGGTTCATCAACGCCGCCAGGCGGGCTGTCGAGTCGACCGCCGAGGAGCCGCCCGACGTGCCCGAGGTGTGGCATGAGGCGGTGGACCGCGACGGGCCGGCTCGCGCGATCGCCGTGCTGACGTCGGCTACGTCAACACGGGAGGGGCCGGTGGCCTTCTGGACGAGGCGTAAGCCTACGCCGCGCTGCCGGAGAAATATCACGATCTACCTGAGGAGGAGCGCCTGGCCTGGGTCAGGAGGCTCGCCGAGGAGCTCAAGAAGGAACGCGACGCCCCACGGCAGGACGACGACCCGTCAGGCAACGGCCAGCGCGTAGGCGAGTAGCCATTCCACGCACTCGGTGACGTGCCTGGCGTGCTTCAGGTCCGTGCCCCACGCGTACAGACCATGATCGGCCACGATGACGGCCGGCGTGCGCGGGTCGTAGGCGGCCTCGAACCGGTCGCCCAGTTCACGCATGTCCTGGCTGTTGCGGATCACGGGGATCGTCACCTCATCGTCGTGGGCCAGGCGGCCGATGCCTTTGAGGGTCTCCACGTCCCGCAACAGCACCCCGCCCGGCCAGCGGCGCGCGGCCACGACCGCGTTGATCGCATGCACGTGTACGACCGCGTCGGCGTCGGTCAGCGCCGCGACCCGGGCGTGCAGCCCGGCCTCGGCGGACGGCTTGAGCGGCGCGACCCCCTCCACCGGCACGGCCTCACCGCGCGGGCCGACCACGGCCACATCGGTAGCCAGCAGCTCGCCCTTGTCCAGCCCGCTGGCGGTGACCGCCAGCCGCAGCGGTTCGCGGGAGACCACCTCGGAGATGTTGCCGGAGGTGCCGCGCATCCACCCGTATCCGGCGAATCTGGCCGCCTCAACCGCCAGCCTTGCTCCTGCCGCGTGCACCTGGTCGGAGGCGACAGTGGTGTCGACGCTCATACTTCAAGCTCCTCGAAAGTCGTGATGACGGAGTGGGGGCCGAACGAGGTGGCCGCGTTCGGCTCGCCCGGCCTGCGCACGCCGGCGGTGCGCCAGCCGGCCGCCGCCGCGGCGTCCAGCTCGGCCGGGACGTCGGACACGAACAGCGGCCCCGCGGGGTCGCCGAGCGTGTCCGCGATCCGGGCGTATGAGGTGGGCTCCCGCTTGGGACCGGCGCTGACGGTGTCGAACCAGTGGTCGATCAGTACGGACAGGTCGCCGTAAGCGGTGTTCGCGAACCAGGGCCGCTGACTGGCCACCGATCCCGAGGAGAACACCGCCAGCCCGTGCCCGGCCGCGTGCCAGGCACGCAGCGCCGGCGGCACGTCGGGGAAGAAGTGGGCGGTCAGCTCGCCCGCCGCGAAGCCCTCGGCCCAGATCCGCCCTTGCAGCGTCTTGAGCGGGGTGGCCTTGACGTCGCCGTCCATCCAGCCGTGCAGCACCTTCACGGTTTCGGCGGTGGTGGCGGCGCCGATCTCCGCCAGGGCCGCGCGCACGTCAGGGTCGTCCCGGTGGGCGTCGAGGTACGGGCCGAGCCGTGGTCGCGCGTAGGCGTACAAGCCGACGTGCACGGACTCCGTCGAGCTGGTCGTTCCCTCGATGTCGAGCACGATCGCGGTCACCGGGCCAGCACCTCCACGAAGTCGGCCACGAACCTAAGCGCGTCCACGGCGGTGATCACCCGCGTAGGCGGCGCGGGCTCGTACGGGAAGGCCGGGGGCAGCCCGTCGTGCGTGCGCATCAGCCTGGCGCGGTACAGGAAGCCGTCGCCGCGCACGTTCACCGGGCCGTCCGTCCAGGCGGTGGCGAAGGAAGGGTCCAGCAGGACGCCCGCGGCCAGCGGGTCGTGCAGGGGGATGATCCTGCGGCCCCACTCGTTCTGGTAGAAGTCCAGGTACGCGTCCAGGATCTCGGTCGCGAAGCGGGCCACGGGGGTGCCGGACGCTTTCAGCGCCGCGATGGCGTGCTCGTCCAGGATCGTGCGCGCCGTGACGTTCACTCCCACCATGACCAGCTCGCGGCGCGGCGCGGCGAAGACTGCCCGCGCCGCCTCGGGGTCGTTGTTGATGTTGGCGTCGATCATCAGCAGGGTGCCGGGCGGGGCGTAGGGGCCAGAGCCGCCCATGAGCACCACCGAGCGGTATTTGGTGAACAGCTCGGGGTCCTGGCGCAGGGCCAGCGCCAGGTTGGTCAGTGGGCCCAGAGCGAGCAGGTCCAGCTCGCCGGGGTGCTCGTTCGCCAGCCGCACCAGCAGTTCGGGGGCGGGTTCGTCGGCCACCCGCGGGAGGGAGCGGTCGTGGCCGAGGTCGCCCAGGCCGTCCTTGCCGTGCACGTACCCGGCGATGTGGGCTGGGCCGCGCAGCGGCTCGGCGGCCCCCCTGGCGATGGGGACCTCCAGGCCGAGCAGGCGGGTGACGTGCCCGATGTTGCGGATGGCGTCCTCCTCCGTGCAATTACCGTAAACGGAGGTGACCGTCACGATCTCAGCGTCGGGGCGGCCTGCCAGATACAGCAGGGTGTGGGCGTCGTCGATGCCGGTGTCGGTGTCGACCACGATTCGTCTCATGAAAGCTCCTGGGGACGATGGACGCCGCGCTCGGTCACGATGCGGGTCACGAGATGGGGTGGGGTCACGTCGAAAGCCGGGTAGTAGCCGGCCACGCCGTCGGCGGCGGTGCGGCGGCCGAGCGTGTGCAGCACCTCGTCGCCGTCGCGCCGCTCGATCACCACGTCCGCGGCGGTCGGCGCCTGCGGGTCCGGGGCGTCGATCAGCGCGTAAAACGGGACGCCGAACGCCTTGGCCGCCAGCGCGACGCCCAGCGTGCCGACCTTGTTGATCACATGGCCGTCCAGCGTCACCCGGTCGGCGGCGGTCAGCGCCACGTCGGCCAGCCCGTCGGACAGGGCGGCGGCGACCATGCCGTCGGTGATGAGCGTCGGCCGGTAGCCCATCTCGACCAGCGTCGCCGCGGTCAGCCTGGCGCCCTGCAGGTAGGGGCGGGTCTCGGTGCAGACGAACTCCAGCCGCTTGCCCGCCGCCTGCGCCGCCCGCACGGTCGCGATCAGGAACGCGTCGGCCCAGCAGTGAGTGAGCACCCGCGTGCCATCCTTGAGGAGCGAGGCGGCATGCTCCCCGAGCGTGGCGCTACGAGCCCGATAGCCGTCCTCATGCGCTCGCGCCGCCCCCTCAACGGCCGCCACCAGCGCATCCCCGGCGAGCTCCGCCCGCCCGCCCACGCCCACGGTCGCCGACAGCACGGCGTGGACCGCGTCCCTGATGTGGTTGTTGGTAGGCCGAGTAGCCACCAGCCGAGCCCCCACGGCTCGCAACCGCGCCGCCGCCTCCTCCGGCGGATCATGCCGGGCTTCACGAGCCCCCAGCACCATCCCCGCCGTGGCCGCGAACAACGGGCCCGAGCTCTGCGTCACCATCTGCTCGATGGCCACCGCCACCGCTTCGCTGGTGACACACCGCACCCAGCGCAGCTCGAACGGATAGACGCGGCGATCCAGAACCTCCACCGCATCCCCCGCGAACCTCACCGAGTCCGCCAGCACCGGCTCGTTCATACCGTCATCTCCTTCCGCCGCCGCGCCGCCGCCACCACGACCAGGGCCAGCAGCGTGATCAGGTAGGGGGCCGCGTCGGCGGCCTGCTGCGGCAGCCCGAGTCCCTGAAGCCGGAACCCCAGTGCCTCGGCCGCCCCGAACAACAGGCACGCCCCCAGCCCGAGCCACGGCCGCGAGCCGGCGAGCATGACCGCCACCACGGCCACCCACCCACGCCCCGCGCTCATCCCTTCGCTGAACATCGTCACGTTGCCCAGCGCCAGCTGTGCCCCACCGAGCCCGCACAGCGCCCCCGTCCCCAGCACCGCGGCGTGCCGGTAGAGCGGCACGCGCAGCCCGATGGACTCGGCCGCCTCCACGTGCTGCCCGATACCGCGCAGCCGCAGCCCCGACCTGGTGCGCCCGAGCCACCACCCCGCCCACGCCACCAGCAGGAACGCGACCGGCACCAGCGGCGACTGCGGCCCCAGCGCCGGCAGGTCCAGCCCCAGTACGGCGAGCGTGGGCAGCCCGGCCAGCTCGGGCGAGCTGAAGGTGCCGCCGCTGCCGAACACCTGCCGCATGAGGAACGCCGTCAGCCCGAGCGCGAGCAGGTTCGTCCCGACCGCCACCACGACCGGGTCCGCGCGGAACGTCACCGCGGGCACCGACAGCAGCAGGGCGTACAGGGCGGTGGCGAGCACCGCGCCGGCCACGCCGAGCCAGGCGCTGCCCGTCACGTGGCTGAACAGCACCGCCGTGAATGCGCCCCACAGCAGTTGTCCTTCCAGGGCCATGTTGAAGACGCCGGACACCGAGCACAGCAGTCCACCTAGTGCGGCCAGCACGACGGGAGCGGTGGCGGTGAGCACCGCCGCGAGAAACACGCTCACCGGCGCCTCGCCTCCGGCACGGTGCTCATGCGCGCCTCACCACCAGCCGGTCGCGCATGGCCGCGGCCGCGGCGACGATCACAATGATCAGGCCCTGCACGACCTGGGTGAGCTGGCTGGGCACGCCCGCCTCCCGCTCCATGCCCTGCCCGCCGGCCTGCAGGATCGTCAGCAGCGCCACCGCCCACGGGATCGCCGGCGGAGAGCCCGCGGCCAGCAGCACGGCCGCGATCGCGGTGAAGGTGTAGCCAGGCGCGGTCAGGGCACCGTCCACGAACCGGTACGGCGGGCCGAGCACGATCAGGCCGCCGACCAGCCCTGCGAACGCCCCGCCCGCGGCCAGCGTCACGGCGGCCAGCCGGTCCACCCGGACGCCGCCGTACCGGGCGAACTCGCGGTTCGCGCCGAGCGCCCGGATCTCGTAGCCGGGGACCGTGCGCGCGTCGGCGTACAGCCAGAGCGCGGTCAGCACGGCGACCATGAGGAGCGCGATCGTGACGTACGCGCTGGAGCCGAGCGCAGGCAGCCGGGCTGCCTCCGGTAGGAGCGGCGTCTGCGCAAGGCCCGTGCCCAGCTCTGCCAGAGGAAATCTGGCCAGGTAGGAGGCCAGTGAGACCGCCGGCGCGCTGAGCAGCAGCGTGCTGACGATCGCAGGGATGCCGAGCCGGGTGCGCAGCGGCGCGGACAGGCCCGCCAGCAGCGCCCCCGCCAGCGCCGCGCCCAGCAGCGGCACCACGTACGAGCCGCCGGCATGCAGGGCCAGCGCCGCCGCCACGACGCCGCCGAGCGACAGTTGGCCGTCGCCGCCCAGATTGAACTCGCCCGCCCGCAACGGGATCGCGAACGCCAGCGCCATGCCGAGCGTGGGGACGTACGTCGCAAGGGTGTACTCGAGATTGCCGTCCATGAGCGCGCCCCGCACCAACGCCGGGTAGGCGACCGACGGGTCGACACCGACGGCGATCATGACGAGCGTGGCGAGCACCAGCGCGCCCGCCACCGACAGCACGGCGGGTGACTCAACCAGCCGCCGCACGACCACCCCCGCCCGCCGATCCGCCTCCCTTCTCAGGCCGGGTGCAGGCGTTCTCAGCGGCTTCTTGACACGTGTCATCCGCTAGCCTCCCGACGTGCCGCGCCATGGGGGACGACGGAGCTTCCGGCCGCGCCGCCGGGCCCGACGGAATCCGATGCCACGCCGCCGGGCCCGACGAGGCCTCGGGCCGCGCCGCCCGAGGCCTCGTCGAGCTGTGCGGCGCCGGTCATGGCGGTGCCGAGGCGTTCGTCTGTGGCCTCCGCCACGGGCAGCTCGGCGACCAGGCGGCCCTCGAACATCACCAGCACCCGATCGGCCAGGGCACGCAGCTCGGACAACTCGCTCGACTGCAGCAGCACCGCCCGCCCGGCGTCGCGTGCCTCGGCCAGCAGTGCGTGGATCTGCTCCTGGGCGCCCACGTCCACCCCTTGCGTCGGCTCCTCGGCCACCAGCACCGGCGTGTCCCTGGACAGTTCCCTGGCCAGCACAGCCTTCTGCGCGTTACCGCCGGACAACTGGGCGATCGGCGCCCGCACCGAGGAGGCGCGAATGGAGAACCGCTCCACCAGGGTTGCGGCCCGCCGCCGCACCCGGCCCGGACGCAGGCGGAGCCCACGCTGCTCGCCCATCAGCAGGTTGTCGGCCAGCGACATGCCGGGGGCGGTCGCCCGCCCCGTGCGATCCCCGGGAACGTAGGCCACGTGCCTTTCCCTGCCGCCCCCTATGGGGCTTCCATCCAGGAGTACCGCACCCGAGTCGGTCCGCCGCAGTCCGGTCAGGGCTTCCACGAGCTCGCGCTGCCCGCTTCCCGTCACGCCCGCGAGCCCGACGATCTCACCGGCCCGCACCCCGAACGACACCCCGGCCACCGCCGCCACACCGTCCCGGTCCCGAACGTGCAGGTCGCGTACCTCCAACAGGTACGGACGCCGTACGCCGCCCTCGACCGATGCCAGGCTCGCCTCCGCCGGCTGCGGACGCGCCTGCCGCACACCCCCCAGCGAGCGGCCGATCATGGCGCCGACCAGCTCGTCCACCGACGTGGCCGCCGTGTCGAACCGGCCGGTCACCCGCCCTCCGCGCAGCACCGTGACCCGGTCGCTCGCCGCCAGCACCTCCTCCAGCTTGTGCGTCACCAGCAGGACCGACACGCCCCCACCCGCGAGTTCCCGCACCATGCGGAACAGGCCCGCGGCCTCGCCGGGGGTGAGCACAGCGGTGGGCTCATCGAGGATGAGCACCTCGGCCCGCCGGTAGAGCGCCTTCAGGATCTCCACCCGCTGCCGCACTCCCACCGGGAGATCGCCGACCATCCGCGCCGCCGGGTCCACGCCCAGCCCGTGCCGTCCGGCCAGCTCCGCCACCGCCCGGTGCGCGGCCGCGCGATCAAGTACGCCGCGCCGCACCGGCTCCGCGCCAATCACGACGTTCTCCGCCACGCTGAGGCCGGGGAAGAGCCGCAGCCGCTGGTGGACCATGCCGAGGCCGTGCGCGATGGCGTCGGCGGGGGAGCGCAGCCGCACCGGAACGCCCGCGCGGAGCACCTGGCCGGCGTCCGGCTGGTGCAGCCCGTACAGGATGGACATCAGCGTGGATTTGCCCGCGCCGTTCTCGCCGACGACGGCGTGCACCTCACCCGGCTGCACTGCCAGGTCGATACCGTCGTTGGCCCGCACGGCGCCGAAACGCTTGGTGATGCCCACCAGTTCGACCGCCGCGCTCATCCGGCCAGCGGGTCGGCGACCACGATCTGGCCCGCCACGATGTCGTCCCGGACCTGCTTCACCTTCGCGACCACGTCAGGGTTGGAGGCGACCGCGCAGCCGGAGGAGGCCAGATCGTCGCCGAGCGCGTTCACGCCGACGCCACCCTCCTTCAAGCCGTACACCTTGACGCCACCCGCCTTGCCCGCCGCGATGTCCTTGATGGCGGCGCTCTCCGCCACGTCCACGTGCTTGAGCACGTTGTCGATGACGGTGCCCGGGCTCTGCTTGCACTGGTTGACGTCCACGCCGAACGACTTGGCCCCGGCGGCGGCCGCGGCCTCGAAGACGCCCTGGTTGCCGCCCGACGCGGCGGCGGCCACGATGTCGGCCCCCTGGCCGGTGAGCGTCTGGGCCTGCGACTTGGCCCTGGCAGGATCGCTGAAGGGGTTGTTGCCGCCGACGTACAGCGGCGTGCCGGTGGCGGAGGCTTTGACGGACTTGGCGCCGGCGAAGAACGGGGCGATCCAGCGGTGCACGAACGGCGAGTCGAGCGCCGCCACCACGCCGAGCTTGCCGCTCTTGGTCAGCAGGCCCGCCTCAACCCCGGCCAGGTACGCGGCCTCGTGCTCTTTGAACGACACGCAGGTCAGGTTGGCCGGCTGGTCCTTGGCGCATGAGTCCACCTGGAGGAACTGCTGTCCGGAATGCTGCTTCGGCACGGTGGCGAACAGGTCGTCGAAGGAGAAGCTGACGCCGACGATCACGGTCGGCTTCGCCCTGACGGCGGCGTCGAGGTTCTGCGCGATGCTCGTGGGGTCCTTGCTCTCGTAGAGCTTGAACGAGGCGCCGATCTCCTTGGCCGCCGCCTCCGCGCCCTTGACGCTGAGCTGCAGGAAGCTGTTGGCCCCCACCGGGTTGGGCGTGATGAGGATGACGGACTTTCCGGGGGTTGAGGCGGCCGGCCGCTCGGATCCGCCGCACGCGGTCAGCATGAGTGCGGCGGCGGACAGAACGACCCAAAAGGGGATGATGCGCATGCCTGGGAGCATAACATGTATATCCAGTAGGAAATGTTGACTTATTCGATGGGGAGTCGCATCCGCCGTAGCGGCGGCACCGCCGCGACGAGCCCGTGATCTTGTTTGCGGACGCCGCCCCAGGCAAACCACAGCTCAGAGCTGTCGCGCCTGCGATTTGACGCGGTACAGGTTTCCTGCGTCGGGAACCAGACCCGGAGGCCCGAAGGGCCAAGCGGCTCGTTCTCACGGCGCCGGGGCAGGCCTTCGAGGCCGCCTCCTGGCCCTCTGTTCGAGGACTGGCTGCGCCGCACCAATTGGCAGCCCGCGGCCGCGTCCGACGGCTGGGGCGCCTGACCCGGGCTCCGGCAAGGTGTCACTGACGACCCGAGTGTCCGTTTTCCGGAGGTGAGTGGCACGGTGTGCACGTAGGCGCGTCGATGGGTCGTCGTCTGAGCAACGAACGGGCGCGACCTTCGAGATCATGAGGTTCTCGCCGCCACATGATCACCTGAGAAGGCCATGCCTGTCTTGTCATCATCGCATCAGCGGTGCCCTGGGCCACCTGACCGACCAGGGTCCGCTGGTCGGTCAGGTGCTGACTGCGGCGGCCTGCTGGAATGCTTCCAGCGCAGTCACCCGGCCAGGGAGTAGGTCGCCCGCGCGGCCTCGGGGATCAGGCCTGGCAGGTCGATCCGCGCGGTCTGCGGCATCTGCCGCAGCACGTCCGCGAGCTGCTGGCCGACCCCCTTGAGGAAGTGCCTGGCGTCCTCGTCGTCGCCGTTCCACAGGTCGGAGAACTCCCAGCCGCCCTTGTTGACCACCGCGTCGAAGCGGCTCTGCGCGGTCGTGATGATCTCGGCGGCGGCGGTGAGGCCCTGCGCGACCTGGCCGTGGGTGGCGGCCAGTCCGCGGACGTTCTCGTAGATCTGCCGGAGCGACTGCTGGGCGTGGTCCGCCGCGGCTCCCCGCCAGGGCGCGTCCCTCATCTCCTGCGCGCGCGACATCAGCCCATGCGCGACCTCGACCAGCCCGTTGGCGATGCCGGTGACCGTGCTCGCGTAGGAGGTCAGTCCCTCCGGCTTCCAGCTCATGAGCTTGGACCTGACGTAGGCACGGCTGTCGTCGTCCATCCAGGGCTCGTTCGCCACCCAGTTCCCGATCACGTCGTCGACGTTCTCATACGGTGTGATCAGCCCGATCGATCCCGACGGGTAGGCGTTGGTCACCGGGTAGCGGTCGGCTCGATCCGAGATGCCCCCACCCCCGTGCTTGGACAGCCAGGGGTCCTTGTCGGCCAGTTCGTAAGTGCGCCCGCTCGTCGCGACGCCCCTGGCCGCCACCGCCGTCTCCATCATCGCGTCCTTGGTCAGGAAGCACAACGCATCCTCGAAGCTGCCGACCAAGGTCGTCCAGGTCTGCGCGGCCAGCCACCCCGTCGGGTGGTAACCCATGCGGTCAGCGAAGTCGCTGTACTGCGGCTTGGGCAGGCGCTGGTAGACCCCCTCGAACTCGGTCATGAAGTGCGTGCCGATGGCCTGCAGCCGGGCGTGATCGACTTCGTACCCGTCGACGCGCTCGACGCCAAGCCCCGGCCAGTAGGGCTGCCGCTGGGGATAGGGCTCCCACGCCGACCATTCGTCCTGGAGGGTGGGTTGGGGCTCACGGGGCATGATCGTTACGCTATGAGCCCACGTTGACGGGCAGATGAAGATCAGATGGACGTAACCCCAAGGGCAGGTTCCCCTTCGTACAGGACGTTTCGCGCGATCTCCTCACCCAGTCCAGGCACGGCCGCGATCAGTTTGTTCACGGGCACTAAGACACGCAGCAAATCACGCACCGAGCTGAACCTGGCGCTCTTCCTGACCCCAGTGGTCCTGATCGCCACCATCGCCGTCGGACTCCTGCTTCTACCGTGGCTGATCTTCATCTTCGGTCTCTGCGTACCGCTCAGCCGAGGCCTCGGATGGCTGCTGGACCGTCACCGGCCCGCGTGCCCGGCCCGCTGGATCGCTCTCGCCCTGTTCATCGTGTCCACTTCGACCTCCTGGCTTCTTGACCGGCCAGTCTCCGCTTGGAGCGCTCCATGTACCCCGTTCACGCCTTGCCGACCTCGTACTTGTTCAGCTTGTGATCTACGACGCTCACCGCGGTCTGGTCGAGGCGATCGCCGCCCGCCGCCTCGACGGCCGCCTGTCAGTCTGATCGCGGCCGCCGCGAGGTAGGCATCGCGGTCCCAGGACACCGCAACTGCATCGAAATGTCCTCGGGCTCGTTGCCGTCTTCGGCCGCGCTGGCGTGTCGGGCTTGTTGTGTGCGGCTGTTGAAGGGCAGCCCTGCTCGAAGGCGTCCGACCGGCTGCCGGGCTGGAGATGCTCTGCCGCTCGACCAGCACGAACCGCCCCGCGCACGAACGGCGCCATTCGCGGAGTGGTCCTGCGAATGGCGCCGATGCCGCGGCCCTCCTACCCCTGCTCGACCTTCCAGGCCCTGGTGATGGTCTGGTCGATCGAGTTACCGGCGGAGTCGGTGGCCTGCACACGCAGGGTCACGAACTCGCTGTTGCTTGGCGCGTTGGCCTCGTAGGCGGCCGTCTTGCCGCCGCTGACCTTGCGGCTGCCCAGGTCGGTCCACGTGGCCCCGTCGTCACCGCTGACCCAGGCGTGCACGGTGAACTTGTCCGATCCGCTGTATCCGGGCTGGTAGCCGGGGAGCAGCTTGATCGAGTAATCCGATCCGGCCCGGACCGTGTTGTACGGGTCTAGTGCCACGTCGTAGCGTACGTCGACCATGGGCAGGATCTCGCCGAACTCGTTCCCGGCCGGCTCCTGACCGTCGAGCCGGGCGGCGAACTCCCAAGCCGTACGGCTTGACGTGGACAGCGGCCTGATCGACTGCGTCGTGTCGAGCTCTATCCGATACCGGCCGGGCGTCGGCGATTGCAGGGTGCAGCTGCTGATGTACGCCGTCTCGCAGAGCACGTTGCCGTCCTTCAGGTACCGGATGTTCGATTGCGGCCACTCAGGCAGGTGGTGATACCCGTTGCCGATCCGGAGCGGGAACAGATTGAACGAGATATAGCCATACCCCCATTGCGCGTACGCCTGTGCGGTCAGGTTCGGCCCGGGGCCCGTGGGCCCGGGCGCGATCGGCGCGGAGAAGTAGTCCTCGGTGACAGTGGCACCGGCCGCGTACTCGCGCGAGCTCTCCTCGCGGAGCCCGTTGGTCTGGCTGACGAACTGCCAGCGCACGCCCGGCGAGGCGTACTCGGTGCGGGTGAACGGAGCGACGACCTTGGTGTCTTCCTTCATCAGATGGTTGGGAGCGATGCCGTTGACGTGGTACAGCGTGCCGGGTGTGTCCGCACGGTACCGAGCCGTGATGGTGGCCAGATCCCTCGGCCCCGTCTCGAAGACGGTGTCCGTCGGCATCTTGTCCTTGACGATGTAGGACAGGTCGTACAGGAAAGGAGAGACCGGGTCACCGCCGGTCTCCACGGTGGTCCGTTCCTTGGCGGCAAGCGCGCCCAGCCGCTTACCGTCCTCGTGGGTGAGCACCGCTACCGGCACCGTGGTCGGCTTCTCCACGGCGCGGCGGGCCGGCCCGGCGTCGGCCACGGTGACCAACACACCGGTGGCGCCCGCCGCCGCGGCGTCGGCCGCCACCTGGTCGAGCGGCGTCGGTGCACCCCATTCATCGATGGCGAGGGTCTCGTCGACCAGCGCCACCTTGCCTCGGACGCCGGCCGCGGCCAGCTCTGCCGGGCTGCCCTTGCCCGCGTCCACCACCTGATACGACCCGGGTGACCGGAACGTGGCCGTGCATCGCAGGACGGCGTAGCAGGCGTTGGAGTACTCCAACGGGTAGACGGGATGCAGTTCTTGTGCCCGCGGGCCGGTGATCTTCATGGTCAGAGCGGGAGCGACCAGCATCGTGCCGAATCCCATCGTGAAGGTGCCGGTGGTGGCCGTGGTCGTGCCGGGCAGCACATAGACCTCGGCCGGGCTGACGTTGCCGTGGAACCTCTGTCCGATCACGCCGAGGTCGTAGCCGGGCGTTCCGACACGCCGGTCCCAGCCCACGCTCATCCGGTCGACCGCCTCCGTCGGCTGACGGGTGGGGTATTTCACGCGCTGGGCCTTCCGCGCGTCGAAGATCAGCTCCCGAGGTCCGTCCATGACCAGCTCCGGCTCACCGGCGATGGTCTCTGACAGTTTGGAGTACGGCTCCTTGGCGGTCCAATCCGAAATGTTGGTCATCAGTGCGTACCGGCGGCCGCGCGCCACCATCGGGTCGTAGCCGAGCCCGATGAAGTACGCCGTTCCGTGGTCGTACAGGCCGAGCCAATCCTGGCCGGTCTCCAGGTCCATCAGGCTCAGCAGCGAGCAGCACGTGGTGTGGGCCGGGGCGCCGGTGCGGTCGATGCCGCGGACCTTCAGCTGGACCCGCTCGACGTCCTTGGTCCAGCCCAGCGTGGTCCGTACCACCCCGTCACCGTGTCGGGCCTCGAGGAAGCCGTAGTACGCCCCGAGCTCCAGAGCTCCCGGGTTGACCGTGACCGTCACCGTGGCGGTGCCTCCGGCCGGCACGTCCACCTGCGACGGGGCCACCGTGACCGCGTCGCCGGGCGCGAACGGGGTGGCCTTGACCACCTTGGCATCCATCTTGGACAGCGTGACGCCCAGGGTGGCTTGCACCGCCTCGGCACCGGTGTTCCGCAGGGTCACCGTCCCGGTAGCCGTCTCGTAGGGAGGCTTGATCATGCCTAGGTTCAGGGTGCCGGTCGCGGTCAGGCCACCGGCCACGGCCTGAGCCAGGTCCATCATGCCGGCGCCCTCCCGGGTCACCTCGCCTTCCTCTCCCGGGTTGGCCGTGCTGACCAGCGCGTCGCGGATCTGGCCGCGGCTCCAGTCTGGGTGCTGCTGCGCCAGCAGCGCGGCGCCGCCGGCCACGTGCGGCGCGGCCATCGAGGTGCCCGACAGCGACTGGTACTTGTTGTTGCCGACGTCGCCTCCGAGCTTCGAGCCGGCCGCCCTGGCGGCGGCGATGTTCGCTCCCGGCGCGGTGATCTCCGGCTTCACCGCGTTGTCGCCCAGCCGCGGGCCCCAGCTGGAGAAGTAGCTGCGCTCGTAGGGGGCGGTCTTGTTCACGCTTCCCACGGTCAGCGCCTGGTCCGCGCTCCCCGGGCTGCCGACCCAGTACGGCGACTCGGCGGCGCCGTCGTTGCCCGCCGAGACGACGAACAAGGCGCCGGTGGTCTCCGAGATCCGGTTGACCGCCTGCGACAGCGGATCGGTTCCGTCGCTCGGAAGGCCGCCCAGGCTCATGTTGATCACTTTGGCACCCTGGCCGGCCGCCCATTCCATCCCGGCGATGATGTCGGAATTGGCACCGGTTCCATCGGCGTCGAGTGCCTTGGCGACTACCAGCTCGGCATCCGGTGCGACGCCCCGGTGCTTGCCGTCGGACGCCGCGCCGGACCCGGCCGCGATCGACGCGACGTGCGTGCCGTGCCCGTTGTCGTCCGTCGCGGAGGAGATGCCGGGCACGAAGCTTTGCGATGCGGCGATCCGGCCGGCGAAGTCCGGGTGATTCTGGTCGATGCCGGTGTCCACCACACCGATCTTCACGCCCCTACCGGTCAGTCCCGTCGACCAGGCGGCCGGCGCGCCGACCGCGGGCACGCTCACGTCCAGTGACGCCTTCGCCCGGCCGTCCAGCCAGACCTTCTGCGTGTCTCCGCCCCTGAGCGCCGCCCACGCGTCGATCGTCTTGCTCTTGTCGACTGCCAGCGCCTGGCCCTTGACGCTGGCCAGCGTCCGCTTGCGTGACGTGCCCTTCGGCGCGGCCGGCACCGCCGCCCGAGCCTGCGTGTTCTTGTAGATGGCGATGACCGGCAGCTGCTTGGTGTGCGCGTCGTCGTAGCCGTATTCGGCGAGCTTGGTCAGGTTGAACAGCTCGTGGTCCAGCTTGCCCGCGGCGATCTGGCGGACCACGTCGCCGGTAAGCGCGAAGAGACCTCCTGACCTCTGCTGGAAGGTGATGTCGCCCACGGGGGCGACATCGTGGACGACGTCACCGATCGCGCTGCCGTCGGCCGCGGTCCGTAGCCGGACCACATCACCGGTCAGCAGCGTGAAGTACTTCTCCTCCGATGGTTTGGCGGCGGCCTTGGTGCCGATGGAAGCAGAGGTGCTGGGGGATGGTTGAGGCGCAGAGGTGGGGGGCGCAGCGGCCACGGCGGGCCCGGCCGCCGTGGCCATCAACGCGCCCGCTAACAGCGCGGACGCGCTCGAACGGAAGAAACGCATGGGGGACCCTTTCGGAACTTTGCCTGACCTTGCGGAGGGAGACCGGTCCTCAGAGCCGGCTGAAGATCGGTCCTCGGAGCCGGCTAATGAGGCAGCTCACAACGGCACCCACCCGTCCTCGTCCGGTTCGATGGGTTCGGGTGGTGTCGCGGCCTCCGGTTCCACTGACGGACGCTGCTCGTTCGGGTCGCGGTCGGTCGATCCGATCTCCTCGTCCGGCGCTGATGGGCTGACTGCCGATGGTTTGGTCTCTTCCACACCGACAGGCTCGGGGAGTGAGTGAACCGCTAGCTATTAGGGAAACCCTCCATCTTTGCCCGCCGCGCGCCCCAGCAGATGCACCAGCTCCGTGCGCGAGCGGGCTTGGAGCTTGCGCATCACCGCAGCTAGGTGCTTCTCCACTGTCTTGGTCGAGACGAACAGCGCTTGCGCGATTTCCTTGTTGGTCCGCCCGGCGGTGGCCAGCTCCGCCACTTGACGCTCGCGGGGAGACAACCCCGCGCCGTAGCCCTGACGCCCACCGCGATGGCGGGCCGGGAGCGCGACACCGTGCCACCGAGCGACACCGGCGGCACGGTCGTGGTCCCACCTCGCGCCGAGCCGCTCGTAGGCGGCCACGGCGTCCCGCAGCATCGAGCCTCCCCGCACGTCCCCGTCGGCGAGCAGCAGGCCGGCCGCCCGCTCGTTCGCCCTCGCCGCTTCGTACGGTGCGGACACCTTGGTGTACTCCTCGGCCGCCGCCACGAACTCGTCCGCGCGGCCGTCCAGCACACCCCGGGCGTAACACAAGGCAGCGGAGGCGAGCGGGGCATCCAGATCACGCAGCTCTCGCTCCACGCGATAGGTGAAGCGTCGCGCCTCCTCGTGCTCGTCGGCCGCCGCCCATACCTCGACGGCCGACGGCAGCGCCCAGCCGACCGATGGCCAAAGACCCTGTACGTCGAGCGCGTCCAGCAGAACCCCGACGCAGTGGAGCGCACCCTGTCTGTCACCTCGCGCCAGCGTGGCGCGTGCCCACCCGCCGACCGCCACCGGCACGACCTCGTACGCCCCGATCTCCACTGCCAGCTCGGTGACCCGCCGCAGCCGCTCATGTGCGTCGTCGACCGCGCCGTACGCCAGGTCGAGGCCACCGCCGACCAGCTCGATGTCCATGCGACTCGTCGCGTAATGGGCCACGTCGGCGAGGAGGTCGTCGACCTCGCCGCGCAATCCGTTCCAGCTACCGCGGCAATACCGCAGCAGCGCGAGTCCGCTGCGGAGCATGACCTCGAGCCGCCGGTTCTGCTGCACGGCCGAAGCGCGGAGTCCACTGGTGAGCATCGACTCCGCCATGTCGAAGTGGCCCGCGTAACAGGCGGAGATACCGACCGAATAATGGGCGTTAGCCTCGCGACGCTGCTGAGGGGAGCCGCCGGTGATCTTCAGCATACGATCGGCCACACCACGCCACGACGGGTCCCCGATGTCCAGGAAGACAGAACCGGCCTTGCCCAGCACGAACACCTCAAGCAGCCGGTCGTCGACCTCGTCAACCAGTTCCAGTGCCTGGTTCAGCCACTGCACACACTCTGAGATCGGGCCGCCCGGACGAGGCGTGACGCCCAGGCCCATCAGCGCCCACGCCCGCAGATCCGGACGGTCCTGGAGATCACTGATCGCGGCCATGAACAGCTCCCGCTGCCGGGCCGGGTCCTGGCCCGCCTGGCCCAAGGCGACGGCCACCAGGAACCGCAACTCTCCGCGCACCGGCCCGGCCAGGTCATCGTCCAGAAGGTGGTCCAGCAGCGCGATGACCTCCCGCGCATGCAGCGTGTCCAGTGCGGCCCACCCGAGCTTGACCGCGACCCGACCGCGCAGCTCGCCCGTCATCGGCGCATGTCGTACGACCTCGGCGAGCAGGCGGACGGCCTCGTCCTCGTGCCCCAGCGCGATGGCCTGCCCGGCCGCCTGTTCCGCGGCCGCGGCCCACTCGTCGAGGCGGCCCGCCTGCCTGAGGTGATGAGCCACCTGACCGAGAAGAACGGGGTCGAGGGCCCGCAACGCCTCGGCCGCCCGGCCGTGCAGCTCGCGCCGGCGGGGACTGCTCAGGGTTTCGTAGACCGCCTGGGCCGCCAGCGCGTGGCGGAACCCGAACGCTTCGCGTCCTCGATCAGCAGGCCCGAGCCGACTGCCTCCTCCAGTCCCTCGATTCCACCCGCGTCCTCGGCGACGGACCGCAGAACCGGTAGCGCAACGGGGGTCTGCAGCACAGCTGCGGCCTCGGCCAGCCGCTGAGCACCGGTCGGCAGCCGGGCGATCCGTTCCAGCGTCGAGTCCCTGACCCCCCGGGGAACCTCGAGCTCCTCCAGCACCCTGCGGGTCCAGCGGTCACTGCGGCGTACCAGCGAACCGCGCTCACGCACCAGAGCCAGCACTTCCTCCACCGCGAACGGCAAACCGGCGGTGCGCTCCCACAGATAGCGGGCGAACTCCTCCGACATCTGGTCGGTGTCCAGGATCGCGGTCGCCAGAGCGCCGGTCTCGCCCTGGTCCAACGGTGCCAGCACAAGATGGGCTCTACTCGTACCAGGTGGCAGCCTGACCGTCGAGGCCCGCACCGCCGCGCTGACCTCCTCACCCCGATAGGTGAGCACCACCGTCAGCCCAGGCGGCGGATCGCCCAGCAGGTAGGCCACGAAATCGGTGGTCTGCTCCTCCGCCCAGTGCAGGTCCTCCAGAACCAGCACCGCCGGCGAAGCCGTCACCAGCACATCCGCCAAGCCCCGGAAAATCCGGTGACGCTCGGCCATCCGATCGTCCAGTGGATCGGGTGCGGCCGGTAGCACCTCCGCCAGCTCCGGCAACAACGGCCGCAACGCCCCGGCCACCCCGCTGAGACGCAGCCCCCGCAGCTCGTCCCCGATGCCGCGCACCGCCTCGATCACCGGGCCCAGCGGAAACGACTCGCGGAACTGGTGGCATCGGCCCAGCAGCACCCGGTGGCCGGCGACCTCGGGCCGGCTGAGCAGCTCCGACACCAGCCTGGTCTTGCCGACCCCCGCCTCGCCCTCGACCGACACCACCGCCGGTGGACCCGTCACCGCCGCCACCAGCGTCGCCAGTTCCTCAACGCGCCCGACCAGCGTGGGCGACACGACTCGCTTCCCGGCAGTGCTCCGCGCCGCCCTCACAGGCGGACGATCCGACGAGTCATGCGGCGGTGTGATCCTCACACTCCTACAAAACCCGCTTTGTGATCATTTCAGGTGAATTTCAGATAAAAATGGGCTACCGATGCGCTGGCGCCCTGGCATGCTCGTGCGCGACTTCCCCGGCACGGCGTTCTCCCCGGACGGGCGCATTCTGCTCACCGGCGGCCAGGACCGTGGCATCCGGCTCTGGGACCCATCTTCGCCGCGTTCAGTCCGGACCGGCGCACGGTCGCCACCACCGGCCCTAACTACCTGCGGTTGTGGGATGTGCAGACCGACCGTCAGCAGGGAGACTTCATCGAGGAACTGCCGCAGGTGCTCGCGTTCTCTCCGGACGGCCACTGGCTCGCCGGCGGCTCGGCCGATGACACCGTACGGCTGTGGGATGTCTCCACCCATCGCCAGATCGCCGTCTTCGGCCACACCGGCTGGGTCGAAGCGGTCGTGTTCTCCCCGGACGGCAGAACGCTGGTCAGCACCGACGCCTTCGGAGCGGTGAAGCTGTGGGACCTGGCACCCACCGCCAGATCGGCATGTTGACCGGCCACACCGGTGAGGTGAACTCCGTGGCCTTCGCGCCCGACGGCGGCACCCTGGCCAGCGCCGGCGCCGACCAGTCCGTGCGGCTCTGGGACACCGCCACACACCGCCGGATAGGCGAGCCCGGCATCCATGCCGGGGACGCGCAAGGCCTGGCCTTCTGACCCGACGGCAAGACCCTTGCCACCGGCAGCAGCGATGGCGTCGTCCGGTTCTGGGAGGTCAGCACCCGCCGCCAGACCGGCACGCCCCTCACCAGCCAGACCTCCGGGATCGAGGCGGTCGCGTTCTCGCTCACCGGTACGAACCCTCGCCACCGGCAACGCCGACGGAAGCGTACGGCTCTGGGACGTCGGCCACCCAGACGACGTGCTCTCCGCTCTGTGCCGCCAAGTGGGACGATCCCTCACCCTCGCCGAATGGGCCCTCTACATCCCGGCCGGCCCCGAATACCGCAAGCTGTGCCCCTGAGATGCATCAGAACGGTATTTACGCAACACCCGCCTGCTCGACCTTTTAAGGCTGTCCCGCTCGAAAACCGATCCGAGACGAGCGGCCCAGGAGCTGTCGCAGGCCGTGGACGCCCACCGGGTACTCGACGAGATCACTCGGCAGATCCAGGCGCCGCCCGGTGAGCTGGTGCACAAGGCCGCGGAGGCTGGCGCCGCACTGCTGGGCGGCATCGACGTGGGCTCGGTACTGCTGGGCCGCTGGGCGAAGTACCGCAGTTAGCAGCTCTAAGAGGGCTCGAACCATCGACGGTGACATCGGCGCCGCCAGCGGTAAACACCTCGGCCCCGCGCCCGCGAGGCCGAGCGCTTTGATGTCAGCGATCATATCCATGAGCGAAAGCTGCATGCCGGTGACTCTGGTCCGCCGTCACGTCGCAAGCTCCTACGGGCTAGTGGAACGCCCTGGACCGGCAGAAATTCTGGGGTGGTCAGCGCGCGTTACTCTGCTCCGATGGGTGGGCATAGGCAGTACGCGGATCGTTTTTTGGGCAAATTCCGGGAATTGCGCCATGGGCGCCTGGACGGGCCCTCACTGCGTTTGGCAGTGCGCGATCAGGGTGATGAGAATGAGGGCCTCCTGGTGAGGTATCTGCGTGCGGGCACTGTGCTCGCGGTTACCGCATCATCGGTGCCCGACGTTCTGAGCAGTTCAGAAGAGCCCGTCGCCCACCTGGCGCTCCTGACCGATGGCCAGTGGTTCTGGTACACCGACCTGGCCTATTACGTCGCGCAGTACCACGTGCGGTTGGACGATCGGTTCGTCGAACGTGTCCAGAGCTTCGGAGGGACGCCACCTACAGTCAACCCTGCCGAACTGGCCGCATTGGAGGAGACCTTGCTCGGTGCAACTGATGACAAGTGAGCCACATTCCGGACGATGACGTTTGGAGTATCGGGCCGCGCTTCACCTCGCCGTCATCCTCATCGGGACCTGCGCGGGACAAAACCACAGTGCGTAGAGAGCCGCTCTACTGGGGGTCCGCGCTCGGTATGCGCCGCCAGTCCCATCGCGGATGGCGAGCCAGCAATGCAAGGAACTCGCTGGCCGGGAGGATGTCGTTGTGGTTGGTGTCAACGAGCCCGTCGAGGCCAGGAAGAACCTGCCCTAGGAAGACCCGGGCAGCGTCCATGGACTGGCACGACACATAGACCCCATACGGTTCGCCGATCCGGGCCGCGATCTGCTCCAGTTCCTCAGGCCCGAAGTCGGCCAGGATCCCACCTGAGAGGTCGATGTAATACGAGTACCCCTGCCAGTGCAGTCTCTCGTCGCCCGTCGCAGGGTCTGGCACGAGTTCGAAGGAACGGATCCGCCCCTCAAGCGACGAGCACTCTGCCTTGGAGGCAAGAATGATCACAGATGGCCAGGACACGTGCACCTCCGAAGCGACCGTAGCTGACCTGCCACACCGAGTTGCACGATTTTGCTGCGCTCGGCTGGGTGGCCTTCTCTCGCGAAGGGGAACGGGCGGCGAATCGGTCCTCCCCGCAGCAAGCTTGGCGCCGTCGGGCCGACCAAGCTCGGGCACGGCCTGCCCGGCGACCTTCTGCCCTTTATGTGGAATCTGCGGTCGGGCTGTCAAGGTCACTGGCGGTGCCAGCGACGGCTGGCCCGCAGCCGTCCGGGAGGTGGGCGATGACCACGGCGACGGCGTCGTGGGCGTTGTCGGCTTCTTCGATGGCGGGTCCGTCAGGCGAGCGATCGTGCCACCACACGACGCGGTATGTTCCGTTAGGTCGGTGATCGATCATGGGAATGTCGTAGGTGTAGGGGAATCCGGTGCAGCGGCTGAAGTTCAGCGACCGGTGGCTGTGGATGGGGAACAGTGTTCGCAGCCGGGGGTGGGTGTAGGCGGCTTCGATCAGATCGTGATCGACGTGCCGGGCTGAGGTGGTGCGGTAGATCGCCCATTGGGCTTCGACCGCGGCGCCGCGTTCGTGGGCTTCGGCGAGCGGACTGTACTCGACGAACGGGCATGCGGCCTTCAACTCATGCAGACGCGAGCCCGCCTGCCAGAGGCCGATGGCGTCAGCCGCCACGGACAGGTCGCCGGTCTGGGCCTTGGCCATCATGACGCCTCGGTCCCAGAACTCCATCAGGAACCAGCGTTCCTGGCTGGCCGCGTTGGCGTTCACATGCCGGTGACGATCACCGACTCGTGTTGCGCAGTCCCACCATCCGGGCGCGCTGGCGGGCAGCGCTGTCAGCTCATAGCCTGCGTGATTGAGCACGGTCTGCATCGCGGCCTGGAGACTCCCCGCCAGGCTGATCTCTGGATAGAGGCGGACGTAGTTCTCTCGCGGCTGTCGTGTCACGGCTTCAACTGTGCCGCAGCGATGCTGATGTTGAACCGGTCAGGGCGTGTCCGCGCGTTCAGGGGGGACCCTGCCGGACGTGGATGATGGGTAGGAGCGTCGCGGTTGCGGGAGCCTTGATCTGGCGGAGTGTGGGCCCGGCCGACGTGCATAATGCCGATGGTCAGGAACGCGTGGTTGCTCGGTGATTGCGCGCGTGTACGCGGTACCACACGGCACGCGTCGGCACAGGTCGACACGACGACGGGGAGAATCTTCCTAGAGTGCTTCCAGAGCCTGTGGGTGCCCGAAACTCGGCCGTTGGGGCTGACCTGGGGTTTGGCGTTCTCGGTCTGGCAGGCATGATCGCTGTCCATGGCGCTGCGGTTGCTGTATCTGATCTTCGTCCGGCTCGCGGAGTGGGTGGTGCTGCTGGCTCGCTCACAGCAGTCGAAGGACGCGGAGATTCTGGTCTTGCGTCATCAGCTCGCGGTGTTGCGTCGGCAGGTGGCAAGGCCCCAGCCGTCATGGGCGGATCGGGCGGTGATCAGCGTGTTGGCGCGTCTGCTGTCTTCGGAAGATCGTCGGTGGTTGTTCGTGACGCCGGGCACGCTGCTGCGCTGGCACGCCGATCTGGTGCCGCGGCGCTGGACATTCAAGCGCCGCAGCCAGGGCCGGCCCCCCGCGCCTCCGTCTAGGCCTTGGTACTTCGTCTGGCCCGGGAGAATCCGCGGTGGGGTACCGGCGGATTGCCGGGGAACTCGCCGCTCTGGACAACCGGGTCGGGGCCTCAACGGTGTGGCTCATCTTCAAGAAGGCCGGCATCGACCCAGCGCCGCGACGCGCGGGACCAACCTGGACTGCGTTCCTGCGCGCTCAAGCTGAGGGCATCTTGGCGAGCGACTTCTCTCACTGCGACACCGTGCTGTTCAAGCGCCTGTATTGCCTGCTCATCATGGAAATCAGGACCCGCCGGGTGCACGTCCTCGGTGCCACCGAGCATCCCACCCGGGTCGTGGGTTGCGCAGCAGGCCAGGAACTTGATGATCGAGCTGGGGGACAGGGTGGAGGGGTTCAGGTTCCTCATCCGCGATCGGGATACGAAGTTCACCACGATGTTCGACGAGCTCTTCACGGCCGAGGGTATCCGCATCCTCAAGACGCCACCTCGGGCTCCGCGAGCCAACGCGTTCGCCGAACGCTGGATCGGCGGCCTGCGCCGAGAAACTCCTCGATCGGATCCTTATCGTCAACGCCCGCCACTTACGACGCGTGCCGGCCATCTACGAGACCCACTTCAATGAGTATCGCCCACCTCGCTCCCGGGGCCAGGCCGGTCCGCTGCGAGCCCTTCCCGACCCGGTCGAGGACGATATCAGGGTCATTCGACGTGACCGCCTCGGCGGGCTGATCCACGAATGCGCGCCGGTCGCAGGCGGGCGAGTTCTTGGCACCCACAGGCACCTGCGCGCTGTCCTGGATGGGTACATCGATCACTACAACGGGCATCGTCCTCACCGAGCGCGTGGGCGACGACCACCCGATCAAGATGAGCAGGTTGTGGTGCCCATGGGAGGCCGGATCGAACGCCGACCGGATACTCCGCGGAGCGATCAGCGAGCACCGCAGAACCGCGTAGCTTGGCCAGAGAAACCCCAGATCAGAACGTATGCGCAAGTTCTGACGCGCTACAGGCTCTGGAAGGGCCAGTGCGACAGATCATTTGAGTTCTCTGTCACGTGCCAGGCGTCGTAGTCGCACGAGAGCGGGCGCGGTCTGATTGGTGGTGTTCGGCGGGTTCCTACGCGCCAGCGACGATTCAGCGACAGATGCCGGGGCGCCGTTTCTTGAGGCGGGGGTTCACTGATGCCGGCGGCGGAGTGCTCGTTGCTCGGCGGCGTCGAGTGCGGGTGTGAGGGGTGCGAGAGTGGTGCGAAGGAGGTCTGGTAGCGAGCCGGACGGCACGACGAGCCCACTGGTTGTGGAGGACGAGGCAGTGGTTTGCAGCCACTGCTCGAGCGCCACGCGAACTGCGGCGGCCACGCTCGCCGCGAGCACCCGTGCGGTGTGCGGGTCGCCATCGCCGAGACGTTCGGCGATCGCGTCGGTGAGGGGATGTTCGATCGCGGTGGTGGTTTCGACGAATGCGTCGCGCAGCGCGGGGCGGGTGGTGATCAGCAGCAGCGCGTCCCGGCCGGATGCGTCCGGGACGGTGTACTGATCCACGATCGCCTCGATGACGGCGTCGGCGAGGCCGACGTCGGCGGGCCGGTCGGCCACCGCCGCCGCGACTCGCGCTTCCCGTTCGCCGGCGACGGCGGCGACGATCGCCTGTTCGCGGCTGGAGAAGTAGTTGTTGTACGTCCTCGGTGAGACGCCGGCGGCCTCGGCGATGTCATCGACGCGCACGTTGTCCGGTCCACGCTCAAGAGCCAGCCGCAGGGCCGCCGCACGCAATGCCTCTCGGGTGGCCAGCTTCTTCTGCTCGCGCAGCCCCGTCCGTCTCATCGTCACCGTCTCAGCATAGCTTGGATGCGTGCGCGCAAATTTGCGTGCACGCATTCTTTTTGTCTAGCCTGGCGTCCTCACTCCATCAGGAAGGACCAGAACGATGAGGGCCAAGGGCATCAGCTATGACACCGGCTTCGTCAAGAACGGAGCGATCTCCCGGAAGCGCTTCGACCCGGATGTGGTCGAGCGCGAGCTGCGCATCATCCGCGATGACCTGCACTGCACCGCGGTCCGTGTCATGGGCGGTGACCCGGAGCGGATTGAGCTGGCGGCGGCGCACGCCGCCGATTTGGGTGTGGAGGTCTGGTTCTCCCCCTACCCCCTCGAACTGACCGCCGAGGAGATGCTGTCGCTGTTCGCGGACTGCGCCGAACGCGCGGAGCGGCTGCGGCGGCGGGGAGCCGAGGTGGTGTTCGTCGTTGGTGCCGAGTTGAGCCTGATGAATCCTGGGTTCCTGCCCGGTGACAGCACCGACGAGCGGGTCGCGTTGCTGAGCCGGCCGGATCGCGTGCGGGAGCAGATCGGCGAGCTCAGCGCACGTGTCAACGAATTCCTCGGCACGGCCGTGGCGCTGGTCCGCGAGCGCTTCGGCGGCAAGGTGACCTACGCCTCCGTGCCGCTTGAGCGCGTCGACTGGGCACTCTTCGACATCGTGTCCATGGATCTCTACCGGTCGGCCGAATTCGCCGACCGTTTCGCCGAAGGTGTCCGTGGCCTGGTCGCGCAGGGAAAGCCGGTCGCGATCACCGAGTTCGGCGCGGCCGGCTATCAGGGTGCCGGCGATCGGGGCGCTCGCGGTTTGGAGATCGTCGAGTACGACAAGGATGGGCCTGTCCGGTTGAACGGTGAGTATGCCCGGGACGAGCCTGGTCAGGCCGCGTATGTGCGTGAGCTGCTTGAGGCATTCGAAGCTGGCGGCGTCGACAGCACGTTCGTGTTCACCTTCGCGCTGTACGACCATGTGCACCGGCCCGACGGCGATCCTCGCGACGACCTGGACCTGGCCAGTTACGGCATCGTCAAAGTCTACGAGGACCAGCTCGGAGCCACCTACCCCGACATGCCTTGGGAACCCAAGGCTGCCTTCACCACCCTCGCCGAGTACTACCGCGGCTGACCACGTCCCAAAGACCGCAACTCGAAGCGAGCCGGACCGGCACCGCCCACGACCCTGCGCTTCAGCGCTCCATCCGTCATGCCCTTTCCGTACGAATCAAGGAGAACACGTGATCACAGATGTCGTCATCGCCGGCGGTGGCCCGAACGGGCTGATGTTGGCCTGCGAACTGAGCCTGGCAGGAGCCCGGCCGGTCGTGCTGGAGCGGCTGATTGAGCCCAGCGAGGAACCGAAAGCGAACGGATTGCTCGGCCAAGTCGTGAAAATGCTCGACCACCGGGGGCTGCATGAACGTCTCAGTGGTAGCCCACAACCTCCGCAGCCGAACTCCAGATACTTCATGTTCGGCGCGATGGGCCTAGACCTGAGCCTGCTGCAGGACAGCCCTGTCTATGCCCTGCCGGTGCCGCAGCGACGCATAGTGCAGGTCCTGCAGGAGCGCGCCATCGAACTTGGCGTGGAAATCCGGCGAGGACACGAGGTCGTCGGCCTATCGCAGGACGACGACGCGGTGACCATCGACGTCGCGAGCCCGGGCGAGGCCTACCAATTGCGGGCCCGGTACCTCATCGGCGCGGATGGAGCTCACAGCACCACGCGCAAGCTCTCCGGCATCAAATTCCCCGGCATCACCTACGACCGGATGACTGTGCGTTCAGCGCATGCGACGGTCCCGGCGGGCTGGGTCGATCCTGCGACCGGTGCGCTGAACGTGCCCGGCTACGGCGCCGTCATGCCGTTCATGCCCCACCGCACCGAGCGTGGAGGGTTCTCCTACGCGCCGATGCCTGGCCACCCGCCGCTGGTCAGCACCACAGAGTGGGACCAGCCCACGACCGACGCTCCGATGAGCCTGGAGGAGTTGCGGGCGAGCATCCGCCGCGTGCTCGGCGTCGACGTGCCGCTTGGTCCACCCGACGGCCAAGGACCGCACGCGCTGCGCCGGCTGACCGGCGGTAACACCCGGGTCGCCGAACGGTTCGCCGACGGCCGGGTGTTCCTGATCGGTGACGCCGCCCACGTGTACGCCGCCACGGGGGGCGGTCCAGGGCTCAACCTCGGCCTGCAGGACGCGGTGAACCTCGGTTGGAAACTCGCCGCCGAGATCCGGGGAAGCGCCCCGTCCGGGCTGCTGAACAGTTACGAGACAGAGCGGCGATCGGCCGCCCAGCGCATGGTGCTGAACGCGCAGGCACAGGCGGCCCTGATCGCCCCCGGCAGCGATGTCACCGGACTTCGCGAGGTGTTCACCGAACTGCTCCGCGACCCGGACACCGTGCAGCGCCTGGCCGAGCTCACCGCGGGCGCCGACGTCCGCTACGACATGGGCGGACGCGAGACGCACCCGCTGACCGGCCGGTTCGCCCCGGACATGGACCTGCACACCCCCACCGGGCCGGTCCGGCTGGCCGAGCTGACCAGAACCGCACGCCCTCTGCTGGTCGACCTGACCGAAGAAGCATCACTGGCGGAGTCACTTGCCCTACGGCACGACCAGGTCGATATCGTCACGGCGCGCTCCCAGACCCCCGCGCCCACCGCCCTGCTCCTTCGACCGGACTGCTATGTGGCCTGGGCATCTGCATCACCCCGGCCCGATCCCATGGAGATCGAAACACTCCAGGCAGCCTTGCAGCAGTGGTTCGGAATTTGAAGCGGTACAGGCAACACCGGCACCGCGCCCCAGGCCGACCGCAGGCCCCGTAGTCGCTGGACCAGCCCGTAAGGCCGGCTCCGTTCAGCTCAGGTCGGCGGGGTCGACGGCTTCCGCCACGGCCCGGTATCCGGCGTCGTTGAGGTGCAGGTGGTCGCCGGAGTCGTAGGCGGGGTCGAGTTGGTCCTCGTCGGACGGCGAGGCCAGCGCGCGGTCCAGGTCGACCACCCCGTCGTACGCTCCCGACCCGCGGATCCAGGCGTTGACCGCGTCGCGCTTGGCCTCGCCGCGCGCCGAGTGGTAGCGCGAGCCCTTCATCGGCGGCAGGGTGGCGCCGATGGCACGCACGCCCTTCGCGTGGGCCTGCCGGATCAGCTCGCGGTGTCCGGCGATGATCTCGTCGGCGGAGACGTCGGTGGGCGGTGCGCCGATGGGGGAG
>NZ_JBHUFV010000060.1:0-75351 GCF_042681425.1 Nonomuraea mangrovi
GCGGGTATCACGAAACACACCGATCCGACGAGGCACCCGCGCTCGAGTCCACGGTGAGCTGAAACGAAGCCACCTCGGCTGTCGCGTCTCGATGGATCATGGGCTATGGGAGCGCATCTGGTCTGGGACGGCTCATTAAATGAAATGGCCTGCTGACATGGCGCACCAGTGATCATGGCCAAGTCGGTGCGCCGCCGGATGATGGTCTGATCAGGCGGGTGCGCTCAAACGTCTCGGATGCAGGCATGCAGATGCATGTCGTGTCTGCCGTCGTCATGCACGGCAGCGCTCCGTTTGATGCCCTCCTGGAGATGGCCGGACTACGGACGAAACGCCGCTAAAGATCCCGTCGCCCCTTCTTCAGCCCGGTAGCGGAAAGAAGTCACTGAGCCCGTCCCGAATGCTTTCCCCAGATCCGTGTGAGGGCCGCCGCCTTCCGAAGATGCGACGATAAGCTTTCTGATCAGCAGGGCGTCCGCGTCAGCCATCGCTCAGGGGCCGCGCTGACAGGCGAAACGCGGAAGGATCGGCTGCGTCGCGGCGAGAGATTTCTCCGGGGCCGTGTCGATCCGCGGGCCACTCGTTCGACGTGAGGGTGCGAGGGCCGAGAGGCGGCCCCGCCGGACGAGGAGAACGCGATGCCGAAGTACATGCTGATCATGCGGGGCACCGACGAGTCGAACGCGGCCATGATGGCCGACATCGACGAGATGATGGCCACGACCCGCCAGTTCATCGAGGAGATGGTCAAGGCCGGTGTTCTCCTCGCGGCGGAAGGGCTGGACGATCCGGGCCAGGGCGTCGTGGTCGACTTCAGCGGCGAGGCCCCGGTGGTCACGGACGGGCCGTACGGCGAGACCAAGGAGCTGTTCGGGGGCTTCTTCCTGCTCGACGTCGCCTCGAAACAGGAGGCGGTCGAGTGGGCCAAGCGGGTCCCGGCGGCCCCCGGGTCCAAGATCGAGGTCCGGCGGGTGCCCGGGAGCGACGAGGTCCCCCAGGTCGACGAGTGATCGTCAAGGACTGGGCCGGACGCGAGAGCAACGGCCGAATCTGATGGGTACGGCCGACGTCGAGGCCGTCTGGCGGATCGAGTCGGCGCGGATCGTCGCCGCGCTGACCCGGTTCACCGGCGATTTCGGGCTGGCCGAGGACGCGGCCCAGGAGGCGGTGGCCGAGGCGCTGGTGTCGTGGCCGCTAGCCGCTCCGGCCAATCCGGCCGGCTGGCTGATGGCCACGGCCCGGCGGCGGGCGATCGACGCGATCCGCCGCCGGGCCGCTCTCCAGGACCGATACGCCCTGCTGGCGGCCGCCCCGGCGGTCGACTCGGCGGTTGACGAAGAAATCGACCTCGACAGGATCGACGACGACGTGCTGGCGCTGATGTTCGTCAGCTGCCACCCGGTGCTCTCCCCCGAGGCCCGGGTGGCGCTGACCCTGCGCGTGGTCGGCGGCCTGTCCAGCGAGGAGATCGCCCGCGCGTTCCTCGTACCCGTGCCGACCGTGCAAGCCCGGATCACCCGGGGCAAGAAGACGATCGCGGCGGCCGGGGTGCCGTTCGAGCTGCCGCCGGCAGGCGAGCGCCGGGAACGGCTTGGCGACGTGCTCAGCGTCATCTACGTGATCTTCACCGAGGGATCGACGGCCACGTCGGGCAACCGGCTGCTGCGCCCCGACGTCGCGTACGAGGCGATCCGGCTGGCCCGCACATTGGCCGCGCTGCAGCCGGACGAGCCGGAAGTGCACGGCCTGCTCGCGTTGTGCGAGCTGACGGCCGCGCGCTTCCCGGCCCGGACCGGCCCGGACGGTTCCCCGATCCTGCTCGAGGACCAGGACCGGCGGCGGTGGGACTTCTCGGCGATCCACCGTGGGCTGGCCGCGCTGGCGAAGGCATCAACCCACGGCCTCAGCCCCTACGGTCTACAGGCCGCGATCGCCGCCATCCACGCGTCGGCACCCTCGGTCGAGGCAACCGACTGGGACCGGATCGTGGTGCTCTACGAGGCACTAGGCCGGGTCGCACCCTCGCCGGTGGTCGTGCTCAACCGGGCCGTCGCCGTGGCCATGGCCTCGGGTCCGGCGCAAGGCCTTGCCATCGTGGACGAGCTGATCGCCTCGAACCGGCTCCCCGGTTCGTATTTGGTCCCGACCGTACGCGGTGAGCTACTGGCCCGGCTCGGACGGCGCCCGGAGGCACGCGCCGAGCTGGAGCTGGCGGCCCGGCTGTGCGCCAACCAGCGCGAACGCTCGGTGCTGCTGCGCAAGGCGGCCACGCTGGGCTGACTTCTCCAGCTCGGCCAGCCGGGATTCGAGGACCTGAGGGCATGGGGCATGGAGGCAACGCCGTCTCTCTGGCGGCGGTCGGGGGCGTGGTGCCGCCCGGCCCGCAGAGTGCGGCTGCGACGGGTGGCGAGCGCATCGACCGGGCCTCGAGCGCAGGGGTCCGGACGGAAGCACCCCCCGAAGTCCCGGTTGCGGCGTCAGGCGGTGAGGAGGGCGGCGCTGCCGTATGAGCCGCCGAAGCCCGTCACCAGCGCGACCTCGGCCCCTGCCCGTACCTCCCGCACGGCTTGGGCCACGTTGTTGAGCCCGTGCACGTAGCCCTCCGACAGGAGCCCGCCGTGCGGGTTGACCCGCGCGTGTCCCCTCGCCAGCAGGTGGTCGCCCAGTTCGGCCCGTGGCACCAGTCCGAAGTCCTCCAGTTGGCGCGGCACCAGCCACGAGTAGGCGTCGTAGAGCAGCGCCACCCGCACGTCGGTCGGCTGCATACGGGATACGGTCCACAGCATGGGGGCTACATGCGACGAGAAGATGGCCGTGACGTCCGGCGACCGGTCCATCGTCGAGCAGCCTGGCCCACCGCCGCGTACCACCGCCCTGATCCTCGGCCCGGGCAGCGACGCGCTGACCACCAGCGCGCAAGCGCCGTCGGTCTCCTGACAACAGTCGACTGTACGCAGGGGACTGCATACAAAAGGCTTCTCCAGGTATTCGTCCAGGGGAAGCGGGTCGCGGCGCAGCGCCCTCTCGTTGGAGGCCGCGTTTTCGCGGGACTGGGCGACCACCGCGTGCAGGTGCTCCGGCGTGAGGCCCGTGTCGTACAGGTACCGGGTGGCGGCCATGGCGAACATCGGGATCGGGCCCGCCATGCCGTACGGGATCGTGAAGCGCTCCTGCGGGCCCGTCGAGACGGTGTTCATGCGCTTGCCCGAGCGGCCGTTGAGGGCACGGTAGACCAGCACGTTGCGCGCCAGGCCCGTCTCGATGAGCATCGCCGCGTCACCGAGGATGGACGCCGCCTGGGTGCCGCCGCCGGAGATGTCGTTGTGCCAGCCCAGCCGGTCGATCCGTAGCGCTCTTGCCACGTGGACCACCGGGGCGGAGTCGTTGAGGTGGTAGCTGAGGACCGCGTCGATCTCGCGGGGGTCGAGGCCCGCGTCGGCGCAGGCGAGGCGGGACGCCTCGACCGCCAGCTCCAACTCCGTCTTGCCGGAGGATCGGGTGAGGGGGGTCATCCCGATCCCGGCGATGGTGCCGCGCATGCTCCTCCCGATCGTCCCTCTGGGCGGCCGTGCCTTCTCGGCGGCCTTCCGTTCCTCCCTCGGTCTTTCTCCCAGCGGCCTTTCGATGCTGCCAGTCCGCCGTGCCGGTGGAGGCCGGTGGTCGTGTCGGTTCGTCGCGCCTGTGGAGCCGGTGGTCCTGTTCTGTCGGCGGACGGTGGCTCGATGAGGCCTCTCCAGTTCGGGCGGAGCGTGGGATGTCGGTGGGGGCGGGGTGGTGACCGTGAGCATGGGTTGCCGCCCGCCGGCGGGGCGCGATCCGGGCGGCGGGCGGCGGTCCAGAGGCGTAGGAGCTGATGGCGTCGCAGGCGGGAGATCGCCCGCCCGTCACGGTAGTGCGACGCACGAAGTTAGGCAAGCGCTTGTTAGGTTTGCTCTCGCCGGAAAGATCGCGATCGCTTACCATGCGGGCATGACCGAGCAGGCACCGCCCGGAGTCGACCCCACGATCCCCAGCGTCGCGCGGATGTACGACTACTACCTCGACGGGAAGGCCAACTTCCCGGCCGACCGCGCCGCGGCCGACAGGATCATCCAGCTCGCCCCCGACGCCCGCGAGCAGGCTCGCCGCAACAGGGAGTTCCTCGGCAGGGTGGTGCGCCATCTGCGCGGCCAAGGGGTCACGCAGTTCCTCGACGTCGGCGCGGGGCTGCCGACGCAGGAGAACGTGCACCAGGTGGCGGGGGCCGGCGCCCGGGTGGTCTACGTCGACAACGACCCGACCGTGCTCGCGCACGCCAGGGCCCTGCTGGACCGCGAGGGCGCCCTACCGGGCCGCGAGGGTGCCCCGCGAGAGGGTGCCGCGCCAGGCCGCGAGGAAGCCGCTTCGGATGTCGTCGTCATGGAGGGGGATCTGCGCGACCCGGCCGCCATCCTCGACGCCGCCCCGCTGGACTTCACGCGACCCGTCGCGATCCTGCTCGTCGCCGTTCTGCACTTCGTGCCCGATGACGACGAGACCCTCGCCATCGTCTCCGAGTTCCGTTCCCGGCTGAAGCCGGGCGGTCACCTCGTCGTCTCTCACATCTACGCCGGCGATCACACCGAGGAGACCGTCAGGGAGGGCGCCGCCGTGTACTCCACGACCGCCACCGGCTCGCTCACCGGCCGCGACCCCGAGCGCATCGCCCGCTATTTCGAGGGCATGGAACTGCTGGAACCGGGCATCGTTCCCGTGGAAGCCTGGCGCCCGGCCGTGCCCGTCGAGGTGGACCTCGTCAAGCCAGGCATCCTGGGAGCGGTCGGCATAGTTGGGTAGTAGTACTATCTAACCATGCGCATGTCCCAGCTGAGCGCCGAGTCAGGCGTCGCCATCGCCACCATCAAGTACTACCTGCGGGAAGGCCTCCTCCACCAGGGTGAGCAGGTGGCGGCCACACGCGCGGAGTACGACGAGTCGCACCTGCGCAGGCTCCGGCTGATCAGGGCGCTGCTGGAGGTGGGCCGCCTGCCGATCACCTCCATCAAGAAGGTGATCGAGGCGGTCGACGACGAGACCCTGCCCGTGCACTACATGCTCGGCACCGCCCACTACGCGATCAGCCCCGTCGTCGAGGCAGGCGAGGGCGAGGAGTGGGCGGCGGCCCGCGAACAGGCCGACCGCATGATCGACGACCTCGGCTGGCAGGTCTCCAGGAACGCCCCTGGCCGCGACGAGCTCGCCCAGACCCTCGTCAAGCTGCGCCAGCTCGGCCTGGAGACCGACCTGACCCCTTACGCCCAGGCGGCCCACCAGCTCGTCACCGAGGTCGAGCTCGACACCATCCCGCTCGACGGCCCGCGCGACGCGGCCGTGGAGGCACTGGTCCTCGGCACCGTGCTGTACGGCAGGGCGTTCGACGCGCTGCGCCGCCTGGCCCAGGAGTCGGAGTCGGCCCGCAGACTGAAGGTCAGTCCCCCAGGACCAGGGGACGCTTGAGCAGCCAGAGCGCCGCACGCTTGAGCAGCGTGCAGTGCACCTCGTTGTCGTAGGAGCGCGCGTCGTGCCCGAGGGCGTCGTAGACGACGCGGCCCCGCCGTACCGGACGGGCCCAGAGCAGTGGCTGCCCCAGCGCGGAGGCCAGCGGACGCACGTCGGGCAGCACCTCCAGGTCGCTGTAGACCTCGTCCACCAGGTCGAAGTCGCGCAGTCCTTCGACGATCGGATGGCCGCCGAGGACGCGGACGCTCGTCCAGCCCAGCTGCGGGTGGTGCGAGGTACCCCACACCCAGCGGGCGCCCAGCACGCGGGGCCATCCCTGCCAGTCGTCGAAGCAGATCGAGGCGGCGTGCATGCACAGCAGGCCGCCGCCTTGTTCCAGGTGGTCGAGCAGCGTGGTGCGGGCCTGCGCGGGCAGCGTGAAGCCCTTCTGCTGCCAGCGCAACGCGTTGACGGTGATGAGCTGGTACTCCGACGGCTCGCTGAGCGCTCCCGCGATGTCGTCGGTGATCTCGGACTCCACCCCGACGTCGGCCAGCACTCGCGCGAGGGCCGCCGACGTGGTGTCGAAGTCGTGGAACAGGCCTCCTGAAAGAATCAGATTTCTAGCCACGTCACAACTTCATCACGAGTGACCCAGGTAAATCCATGCCGTCCGCTGACCCGGCGAAAAGGTGATCTTGGGAACGATCTCCCGCATGAGATTCGTCATGATGGCGGCCCTGGCGTCCGCCGCTCTCATCTCCACGTCCGCGACCGTCTCGGCCGCGCCCGCGTCGTCGGCGACGGCGCTCCTCCTGGTCCAGGTCAACGTCCCCGGCGGCTGGTTGACTTCGGTGAACCTGACCTGCGGGCCCGCCGGCGGCGCCCATCCGAAGCCCGCCTCCGCCTGC
This sequence comes from Nonomuraea mangrovi, assembly GCF_042681425.1. Taxonomy (NCBI): domain Bacteria; kingdom Bacillati; phylum Actinomycetota; class Actinomycetes; order Streptosporangiales; family Streptosporangiaceae; genus Nonomuraea; species Nonomuraea mangrovi. Next base: position 6,369 of record NZ_JBHUFV010000060.1, read on the forward strand.
GCGCTGCTGACGGACGTCGACGGCGACCTTGCGCGGTATCCGGGCGAGGAGGGCGTCTGCACCAAGGAGTACCTGCCGCACGAGGTCTCGCTGACGGGGCGGTGGGCGGGCAGACCCGTTCGCTTCGAGAAGACCTTCGCCAACCAGTGCGAGCTGTTCCTGGCCACGGGAGCGGTCTTCGACGTCTAGCAAGGCTCGGGCGCGCCTTTGGGGAATGTGAGCCGGTTCACTGTCACAGAGTGCGCGCCTGCCCCGTCCAGTCGCCATGAGAGTTCTCGTAGCAGGAGCATCCGGAGTCATCGGGCGGCAGCTGGTGCCGCTGCTCACCGCCGTCGGTCACGAGGTGATCGCGCTGTCCAGATCCACGGGCGGCCCCGACATGCTCGACCGCGCCGCCACCGTCCAGGCGGTACGGCAGGCGGCGCCCGACGCCGTGATCAACATGCTCACCGCCATCCCGCAGGCCATCAACCCCCGCACCCTCGCCAGGGACTTCGAGCTGACCAACCGGCTCCGCGTCGAGGGCACCCGCAACCTCATCGCCGCCGCCCCCGACGCCAGGCACATCGCGCAGGGCCTCGCCTACGCCTACGCGCCCGCCGAGGGCCTGGCCGACGAGGACGCGCCGCTGTGGCTGGACGCGCCCCAGCAGTTCACCCCGAACGTCACGGCACTGGTGGAGCTGGAGCGGATGACCGTGGAGGCCGGCGGCCTGGTGTTGCGTTACGGTCACCTCACCGGCCCCGGCTCGGTCTACGACAAGGACGGCTCGACCACCCAGGCGGTGCTCGCGGGCAAGATGCCGATCGTCGGCGACGGCGGCTCGGTGTTCTCCTTCACCCACGCGCACGACGCCGCCACCGCCGTCGTGGCCGCGCTCGACAAGAACGTCACCGGCGCGCTCAACGTGGTCGACGACACCCCGCTGACGCTCAGGGAGTGGCTGCCCGCCTTCGCCGGCAGGCTCGGCGCTCCGGCGCCCAAGCGCTTCCCCGCCTTCGTGGCGCGACTGGCGGTCGGCGGGTTCGGCGTGGCGTTCATGACCAAGCTGCGCGGCGCCGACAACAGCAGGGCGAGGCTGAGGCTCAACTGGCGCCCCAGGCACGTCTCCTTCCTCGACGATCCCGAGTGACGGGACCCGCGACATGACCGGACGGCACAGGACGGCCGGGCGGGCCCAGGGGCCGGACATCTTCGCGACGCGCCACGACGCGACCGGGATCGGGACGGCGGGGCGGCCAGGAACGGACGAGCAGATCGGGCGCCAGACCGCCCGACCACCCTGCATGGGCGACCCGGCATGATACGAACCGTGGATTTCGAGACATACCGCCCCATGCTGCTCGGGTTGGCCTACCGCCTGCTCGGCAGCATGTGGGACGCCGAGGACGTCGTCCAGGAGGCGTGGCTGCGCTGGAGCGGGACCGATCAGGCGAAGGTCGAGGAGCCGCGCGCCTTCCTGGTCACGATCGTGTCCCGCCTGGCGCTCGACCAGCTCAGGTCGGCGCGGGTCAAGCGCGAGGCCTACACGGGCCCCTGGCTGCCCGAGCCCGTGCCGACCGCCCAGGTGGGGCCCCTCGACACGGCCGAGCTGCGTGACACCCTGTCGTACGCCACCCTCCACCTGATGGAGCGGCTCTCGCCGCCCGAGCGGGCGGTGTTCGTGCTCAGGGAGGCGTTCGACCTGCCGTACGAGGAGATCGCCGAGATCGTCGGCGCGAGCCTGGCCAACTGCCGCCAGATGCACCACAGGGCCTCCGTACGGCTGGCCGAGGGCAGGGACCGCTTCCGGCCGAGCGCCGAGGACCACTCCAAGCTGCTGCTGCGCTTCCTGGACGCGGCGCAGGGCGGCGACCTGGCGGCGCTCACCTCGATGCTGAGCGACGACGTGGTGGCCTGGAACGACGGCGGCGGCAAGGTCCGCGCCGCGCTCAACCCGATCATGGGGCGCGACAAGGTGGTGGCCTTCGTCGCTGCCCTCACCAGGCGCTACTCGTTCGAGGACGCCAGGGTGGTCGACGCGAACGGCGCTCCCGCGCTCTGGATCGTGATCGAGGGGCGACCCCAGGTGGCCACCCTCGACGTCCGCGACGGCCTGGTCCACGGCATCTACGCGGTGCTCAATCCCGACAAGCTCCGCCCCTTCCCCGAGACGGACCACTTTCCTCAGACGGCCTAGGAGGAGAACCGCATCGGGCCTCGCGGCGGCAAGGTCACGCGATCGGTAGTCTCGCTGTCATGGATCTCGGCATCACGGGCAAGGTCGCACTGGTCACCGGTGGTAGCGCGGGCATCGGGCTGGCCGCCGCCAAGGCGCTGGCGCGGGAGGGGTGCGACGTGTGCGTGAGCGCGCGCAGCCCCGAACGGCTCGCCGATGCCGTGGTGGAGCTGCAGGAGTTCGGCCACGTGGTGCACGCCGTCCTCGCCGACGTGGAGGATCCCGCCGCCGCCGAGCGGGTGGTGGCCGAGACGCGAGAGGTCCTGGGGCCGGTCGACATCCTGGTCGCCAATTCGGGTGGGCCACCGGCCGGCACGTTCGTCGAGGTGAGCCTGGCCGACTGGGAGGTGGCCGTGCAGCGCAACCTGCTGGGCACCGTCCGTCTGATGCGGGCGGTTCTGCCCGACATGCGCTCGCGCGGCTGGGGCCGCATCATCACCGTGACGAGCAGGTCGGCCCGGGAGGTGATCGACGGCCTGGCGCTGTCCAACGCCACCCGCACGGCCGTCGCCGGCGTGGTGCGGACGCTGGCCAGGGAGGTGGGCGAGGACGGCATCCTCGTGAACAACGTGCTCCCAGGCCCGATCGACACCGAGCGGCTGCGGTCGCTCGGGCACACGGGGAGCACGCCGCTCGGGCGGATCGGGCGCCCCGAGGAGGTGGGCGACGTGGTCGCCTTCCTCGCCAGCGAGCGGGCGTCGTTCGTCAACGGCGTATCGCTGCTGGTCGACGGTGGGGAGAGCAGGGTCGTGGCCTGAACGCCGATTCACCATCCGCCAACCCATGACATCCTTCGTGTAGAAGCGTAAAGGGGAAGGACGGGGGCATGGACAAGCCGGTCATCGTGACGGTTGACGACGACCCGGGCGTGTCGAGGGCTGTCGCCCGCGACCTTCGGAAGAAGTACGGCCAGCAGTACCGCATCGTGCGCGCGGAGACGGCCGAGCAGGGCATCGAGGCGGTCCGCGAGATGCGCCTGCGCGGCGACGAGGTGGCGGCGATCCTGGCCGACTACCGGATGCCGCAGATGAACGGTGTGCAGTTCCTCGAAGCGGCGATGGACATGTACCCGTTCGCGCGCAGGGTGCTGCTGACCGCCTACGCCGACACCGACGCCGCCATCCAGGCGATCAACGTGGTCGACCTCGACCATTACCTGCTCAAGCCGTGGGACCCGCCGGAGGAGAAGTTCTATCCGGTGATCGACGGCCAGCTCGACGCGTGGCAGCGCAGCGACCGGCAGATCAGGCCGGAGCTGCAGGTGGTGGGCGACCGCTGGTCGGCTCAGTCCTACCGGGTGCGCGACTTCCTGGCCCGCAACCACGTGCCGTACCAGTGGATGCTGGCCGAGGACCCGGAGGGGCAGCAGCTGGTCGCGGCCGTGGGCAGCGACTGCCATCTGCCGCTGGTGATCACCGCGGAGGGCGAGCACCTGCAGGCGCCCGACCAGTCGACGCTGGCCTCGGCCGTGGGCCTGTCCACGACGCCGTCGACCGACTTCTACGACCTCATCGTGATCGGCGGCGGGCCCGCGGGGCTCGGCGCCGCCGTCTACGGCGCCTCGGAGGGGCTGCGGACGGTGCTGGTCGAGGCGTACTCCTCGGGCGGCCAGGCAGGCCAGAGCTCGCGGATCGAGAACTATCTGGGCTTCCCCGACGGCGTCTCGGGCGCGCAACTCGCCGACAGGGCGCGAAGGCAGGCGCTCAAGTTCGGCGCGGAACTGCTGACCGCGCGCAAGGTCGTGAGCCTGGAGGCGAAGGGCCAGGCCAGGGTGGTCGGCTTCAGGGACGGAGGGGAGATCGCCGCGCACGCGGTGATCCTCGCCACCGGCGTCACCTACCGCAGGCTGGAGGCTCCGGGGCTCGACGACTTCGTCGGCAGGGGCGTGTACTACGGCGCCGCGCTCACCGAGGCGGCCTCCTGCCAGGACGGCGAGGTGTTCATCGTCGGCGCGGCCAACTCGGCGGGCCAGGCGGCCGTCTACCTGGCGGGATTCGCCAGCAAGGTCCATTTGTTGGTGAGGGGTGAAGGTTTGGAGAAGTCCATGTCCTACTACCTCATCGAGCAGATCGCGGCGATCCCCAACATCGAGGTCCACTACGAGACCCAGGTGACCGCCGGCGCGGGAGACGACCACCTCGAACGGCTGACGCTGACCACCCAGGGCAAGGAGTGGACGGCCGACGCGCAGTGGCTGTTCGTCTTCATCGGGGCCGAGCCGTACACGTCGTGGCTGGGCGACGGGCTGGAGCGCGACGCCAAGGGGTTCGTGCTCACCGGGCCCGACCTGGTGGCGTACGGCGAGCGGCCGCGCAACTGGCCGCTGCGGCGGCAGCCGTACTTCCTGGAGACCAACGTGCCGGGCGTGTTCGCCGCCGGTGACGTCCGCGCAGACTCGATCAAGAGGGTCGCCTCCGCCGTCGGCGAGGGCGCTATGGCCGTGGCTCTGGTGCACCGCTACATGGAGAAGCAATGATCGACATAGACGAACTGCGCAAGCTGTTCCTCTTCGAGCGGCTGACCGACGAGCAGCTGACCCTGCTGGCGGCCAAGGGCGAGGTCCGCTCGTACGAAAGGGATGAGTTCGTCCTGCGGCAGGGCGAGCCGTCCGAGCACTTCTTCGTCCTCATCGAGGGCGAGGTGCAGATGCTGACCGACACCAGCGCGGGCCCGGTCTCCCAGCCGCGCACCGCCCAGCCCGGCGTCTACGCCGGGGCCGTCCAGGCCTACCTCGGCAACCGCGCGCCCGACGTCTACCAGCACTCGCTGCGCGCCACGGCGCCCACGAGGATGTTCGTGCTGCCGGCCAAGAAGTTCGGCCACATCGTCACCGAGTGGTTCCCGATGGCCTTCCACCTGCTGGAGGGCATGACGTACGGCGGGCGGGCGGCCCGCGAGATCATCGACAGGCGGCAGCGGCTCACCGCGCTCGGCACGATCACGGCGGGGCTCACGCACGAGTTGAACAACCCGGCGGCGGCGGCCGTGCGGGCCGTGAGCGAGCTGCGGACGCTCATCAGGGCCTCGCGCATCCAGCTGGCCGGGCTGGCGACCGAGGGGATACCGCCGCAGAAGCTGCTGCACCTCATCGAGATGGCCGACGCCTGCGCGCAGGCCGTAGGGACGCTCCCCCCTCGCACCCCGCTGGAGATCTCCGACGCCGAGGACACCGTGGGTGAGGCGCTGGAGGACCTGGGCGTCGAGGACGCGTGGGAGCTGGCGCCCTCGCTGGTGAACGCCGGGTTCACGCTCGAGACGCTGGCCAAGATCCGCACCAAGGTGGGCGACGACCACGCGGGCGCGGCGCTGCGCTGGCTGTCGGAGGCCACGGAGATCTCGCAGATGTTGGGCGAGGTGACCGAGGCCACCGAGCGGATCAGCTCGCTGCTGGCCTCGGCCAAGCAGTACTCCCAGATGGACCGGGCGCCGTACAGCGTGATCGACGTGCACGAACTGCTCGACAGCACGTTGGCGATCTTCAGGGGGAAGATCCCTCCAGGGGTCTCCGTGGTCACCGACTACGACAGGACCCTGCCGTCGATCCCCGCCTACGGCGGCGAGCTCAACCAGGTGTGGACGAACCTGATCCACAACGCGCTCGACTCGATGGGCCAGGAGGGCACGCTCACCATCCGCACGGCCCACGACGAGGACGAGGCGATCGTCGAGATCGGCGACACGGGTCCCGGCGTGGCCGACGAGATCAAGGAGCGCATCTTCGAGCCGTTCTTCACCACCAAGACCGTGGGGAAGGGCACCGGGCTCGGGCTGGACATCTCCTACCGGATCGTGGCGGGCCGTCACAACGGCGAGCTGAAGGTGCGGTCGGTGCCCGGCGACACCTGGTTCGAGGTACGGCTCCCGCTGCGGGAGACACCCGCCTAGCAGCGACCGGCGATCATGTCCATGAGCCGCGGCACCACCCGGTCCGCGCCGACCCTGAACCCGTCGTGCTCGAACTCGTTGGTCACCCACGCGCGCGTGTTGGCCACCCGGCCTGCCGTCTCCAGCGACAGGCCGGCGTCGACGTACATGTCGTCGTGGTACACGACGGCGGCCACGGGCACCTGGTTGCCCGCCAGCCGTACCGGGTCGTAGAGGGCGGGCCAGCCGGAGTGGGCGGCGAGTCGCTCCGCCGCCTCCCTGAACGGCCGCAGCGAGCGGATCTCGTCGAACATCCACGGGTAGATCATCTCGCCGGTGAGCATCTCGGGGGCGGCGAAATCCTCCGGCATGACCCTGGCAGCGGCCCACGCGGTGGCGGCGCCCTGCGCGTAGATCGGCTCGTGCAGGACCGCGTACAGCGGGTTGCCCACGAAGCCGGTGGCCGTCATGACCTCGTAGAGGAACGCGTCCGACAGCTCGCCGCCCTCCCACGCGTCGTCCAGCAGCCAGTGCAGCGAGGCGGCGCCGTCACCGGTGCCGAGTCTCATGCCGAGCGTCTTGAAGCGTCTCGAGGTGAGGCGGTCGCCGTCGGGCAGCAGCACCTCCTTGCCGTCCAGGTGCTCGACGATCCGCCGCACCTTCTCTGCGTCGCCGGGGAAGAGCCGGTAGAAGCGGGTGACCTTGTCGCGCACCCGCCCGTAGGTGCGGGTGTAGACGTCGTCGGCGGTGGCGTCGAGTCCGGGCAGGCCGCCGGTGATGTGGCAGGCCCTGAGCGCCGACGGCGCCTGCGACAGGTAGGTGAGAGTGACGAATCCGCCGTAGCTCTGCCCCCAGCTCTCCCACTGCTCGACGCCCAGCGCGGCGCGGATGTGCTCGCAGTCGGAGACGATCGCGTCCGCGCGGAAGTGGGTGAGGTAGGCGGCCAGGTCCTCGGGTTCCCTCGGCAGGGCGGAGGCGACGACGGGCGTGCTGCGGCCGGTGCCGCGCTGGTCGAGAAGCAGGACGCGGTGGGTCTTCAAGATGTGGGCGAAATGCGCGGGGGCCGTCAGCCTGGGCGAGCGGCCACCGGGGCCGCCCTGCAGGAACAGCGCCCACGGCAGGTCCGATCGGGTGGGGTCGGCGATCTCGCGGGCGAAGACCGTGATGGTGGGGCCGCCCGGGTCGGCGTGGTCGAGCGGGACGGTGAACTCGTGGTCGATGGCACGCAGGCCCGGCAGAGTGACTTTCACTGTCATATGATCACATTTCATGGATGAGGCTCCCCCTGGCATCAACCCGCACATTCCCAGCGTGGCCCGCATGTACGACTACTACCTCGGCGGCAAGGACAACTTCCGCTCCGACAGGGAGGCCGCGGAGAAGGTGCTGGCCGTCGTCCCCGAGACGCGGCAGGCCGCCAGGGAGAACAGGGCGTTCATGCAGCGCGCCGTGCGGTTCCTGGCCGAGCGGGGCATCAGGCAGTTCCTCGACATCGGCACGGGCCTGCCGACGCAGGGGAACGTGCACGAGGTCGCGGGGCCGGACGCGCGCGTGCTGTACGTGGACAACGACCCGATCGTGCTCACGCACGCCAGGGCCATCCTGTCAGGCGCGGAGGGGGTCGACGTCACGCAGGGCGACCTGCGCCTTCCCGAGGCGATCCTCGACAGTGACGAGGCCCGCAGGCTGCTCGACTTCGACGAGCCGATCGCGATCCTGGTCGTGGCGGTGCTCCACTTCGTCCAGGACTCCGACAAGCCCGAGCACATCCTCGGCAGGCTGAAGGAGCGGATGGCGCGGGGAAGCCACCTGGTGCTCTCGCACGCCTGCCCCAACAGGCCCGTGGAATCGGAGGACATCGCCTCGGTCTACGACCTGGCCACCTCCGGCATCAGGCTGCGTGACCGGTCGGAGATCACACCGCTCTTCGACGGCCTGGAGTTGGTCGAGCCCGGCCTGGTGAACGTGGCGGAGTGGCGCCCCGACGTGGCGGAACTGGCACCGCTGCAGGGTGTGGGCGACTACCTGCTCGGCGGGGTGGCGCGCAAGCTCTGATCGCGAGTCGTTCATTCGCGGGCCCGAAGCTGGTACGCTCCCAAGCGAGCGCTTGGTTTACCGGCCGAAGGGCAGACGCATGAAGTTCTCCACCTTCCATCTCTTCCACCGGTTCGACGGGCAGAGCTTCAAGGACGTCTACGACTACCACCTTGAGCTCATCGAGCTGGCCGAGGAGCTGGGCTTCGACGGGGTACGGCTGGCCGAGCACCACTTCCGCGACTACGGCGTGGTCCCGAACCTGTTCACGCTGCTGGCGCACGCCGCCGCCCGCACCGAGCGGATCCGGCTGGGCACCGGCATCGTGGTCCTCCCCCTGCACAACCCGGTCCACGTCGCGGAGGAGGCCGCCCTCGTCGACGTCCTGTCGGGCGGCAGGCTCGACCTGGGCATCGGCCGCGGCTACCAGAGCTTCGAGTTCGAGGGGTTCGGGATCGACCTGGCCGAGGCACGCGACCGCTTCAACGAGGCGCTGGAGGTCGTCCTCGGCCTGTGGACCCAGGAGTCCTTCCAGCACGAGGGCAAGTTCTACCGGACGGGCGAGGTCTCGCTGACGCCCAGGCCGCTGCAGGCACCGCACCCGCCGATCCACGTCGCCGCCGTCTCCCCCGAGACCGTCACCATGTACGGCGAGCGAGGCCTGCCGATCCTGGCCGACCCGGCCGCGCCGTTCCGCAAGGTCGTGAAGGCGGCCGAGACCTGGCGCGAGTCCGCGGGGGGCGTCGAGGCCGACCTGGTCGTCGCGCGGAGCGTCTACGTGGCCCCCACCGTCGAGCAGGCCCGCGAGGACCAGGCGAGGTTCGAGGCCGCCTTCGACCGGTCGCGCATCTTCAACGAGCGCAGCGCGCCCATCGACCCGAAGACGGGCAGGGCCGCCCAGGGCTTCGAGTACTACCAGGACCGCTACCTCAAGGGCGGCTCGGTCTCGAACGACTTCCGCTGGGAGCAGCTGGAGGTCATCGGCGACCCCGCGCGGGTGATCGAGCAGATCGGCGTGCTGAAGGCGGCCGGGTTCTCCACCCTGTTGTGCGACTTCGGCAGCACGCGCCCGATGCCGCTGGAGGAGATGAAGAAGGTCATGCGGTTCTTCGCGACCGAGGTGATACCCGCGTTCCAGGAGGCGTGATGATCCACTCGCTGACACTCTCCGACGTCCTGGCCGAGCACGCCCGCAGCCGCCCGCAGGTGACGGCGGTGGTCGACGGCGAGGTACGGCTCAGCTATCCCGAACTGGACGCCAGGGTGACCCGCCTGGCCCGCGCGCTGAAGGGCAGGGGCGTGACGGCGGGCGAGCGGGTGCTGTGGCTCGGCCAGAACTCGCACGCCGTCCTGGAACTGCTGCTGGCCTGCTCCCGCCTCGGGGCGATCTTCTGCCCGGCCAACTGGCGCCAGTCCACCGACGAGCTGCGCTTCGTCGTCGAGGACCTCGCTCCCGCCGTGGTGGTCTGGGAGCGGTCCGAGGCCGCGGCGCCCCTGGCGACCGAGGCATGGGTGGAGGACTACGCCGCCCTCGTCGAGGAGGCGAGCGCCGCCGAGTTCCCCACCCCTGCCACGCCGGACCCCGCCATGCCCGGCTCACCCGGACCGGATGACACGGTCCCCGTCCTCGCCCTCTACACCGCCGCCTTCGACGGGCGCCCGAACGCCGCCCTCCTCAGCAGCGCCGCGCTGCTCGCACACAGCACGTCGCTGCTGGTGGTCAGGCAGATGGAGCCCGGCTTCACGTTCCTCAACAACGGGCCGCTCTTCCACGTGGGCACGATGATGTTCTGCCTGGCCACGCTGCAGATCGGCGGGACGAACGTGTTCACGCCCTCCTTCGACGCCGACGAGGTGTGCCGCCTGGTCGACGCGGAGAAGGTGACACAGGCGTTCCTGTTCGGGCAGATGATCGACGCGGTGGTGGCGGCGAACGCGGAGCGCAAGTACGACCTGTCGTCGCTGCGGTTCGTCTCCCACTCCACGGAGTGGGACGAGATGACCACTCCCAACGACTCGCCGTGGTGCAGGTCGAAGATGGGCGGATACGGCCAGACCGAGGTGGGCGGCATGCTCACCTTCCTCGGCCTCGCGCCGGGGGCGGCGGGATTCGCGGGCCGTCCCTCTCCCCTGGTCCAGGTGCGCATCCTGGCCGCCGACGGGAACGAGGTCCCGTCGGGCGAGGTTGGCGAGATCTGCGCTCGCGGCAAAACCCTCTTTTCCGGATATTTCGCCCGACCGGAGCTTAATGCCCAGAAATCCCTGTACGGCTGGCATCACACCGGCGACCTCGGCAGACGCGAACCCGACGGCACGATCACCTTCATCGGCCCCAAGCTGCGAATGATCAAGTCGGGCAACGAGAACGTGTACCCCGCCGAGGTCGAGCGGGTACTCAAGTCACATCCCGCGGTCGCCGACGCCGCGGTGATCGGGGTGCCTGACGAGCGGTGGCACCAGGCGGTGAAGGCGGTGGTGGCGCTGAAGGCAGAGGCGTCGGCTGAGGACCTGGTCGAGCACGTCAGGACGCGGCTGGCGAGCTACAAGAAGCCCCGGCACGTCGAGATCGTGGAGTCCATCCCGAAGAAGGGCTTCACCCCCGACTACGACGCCCTGGACGCGGCCCACGGCGGCGGCAACTACCCGGGCGCCTGAGCCGTCGGACCCCGGCGAACCAGGGACCACCCACCTGCCGGGCCCTCCGCCCGGCTCCCGGCTCCCAGCTCCCAGCTCCCGGCCAACGGTCCGACAGAAGGGCTTCCTGCGGGTCAGGAAACTCCCCGGGCGGGTCCGCTCGCCGCTCGCCCTCGCGGCCGGCTTCAGGCACCGCGACGGCGCTGGTGATGCCGGGGACAACCGGCATCAAGGTCACCGAGCAGCGGCACTGGCGCGACCACGAGCTGGAAACTCCCTGAGGTGACCGGGGAGCGGTCGCGCAGGGGGTGCGCGGGCTTCGCCGAAGGGCGCCAAACCCGGTCTATCGGGCCGACGCTCGCCTTTCCACGCGAGACGACGCTCGTCTTTCCACGGGAGGCCGACGCGGCTTTTCCACGCGAGGCCGCCCGCCTTTCCGCGGGAGGTCCTGCTCTTCTCCGGGGAGGGGCTGACGCCCGGCGGTTCCGAGGGAGCCGACATCCGACCTCCCGTGGAGAGAGGCCGAAGCCCTCGCGGGGAGAGGCCGAACGCCCGCCCGGAGGGGAGAGGCCGAAGCCCTCGCGGGGAGAGGCCGAAGCCCTCGCGGGGAGAGGCCGAACGCCCGCCCGGAGGGGAGAGGCCGAAGCCCTCGCGGGGAAAGGTCGAACGCCCGCCCGGAGGGGAGAGCCCTCGCGGGGAGAGGTTGAAGCCCCCGTGGGGGAAAGGTCGAATGCCCGTCCCGTGGGGGAAGGTCGAATCTCCGGCTGATTCCCGAAGAGGCCGACGTTCGCGGGACGCGCCCGAGGGGGCCGGCACGCCCCCTGCTGGAAGGCGCTGTTCAGGACGCGCGGAGGCGGGACTCGTGGTCCTTGGCGAAGTCGGCGAACGACCGCGCGGGCCGCCCGACGACCTCGGCGAAGTCAGGGGTGGTGTAGTCGCCCCACCCCGCCGAGTAGGCCCTGCCGTACTCCACGCTGACCGCCGCGTCCCACTCCCGCATGCCCGCGCCGATCATCGCGTCGAACGCGGCCTGCTCGGAGACGGGCTGATAGCTCGCGCCGAGGCTGGCGGCCGCCGTGTGCAGGGAGATGCTCTCCGGCCCCGTGATCGTGTAGGTCCTGCCCGCGTGAGCCTTGGGGTCGGCCAGCACCGCGGCGCCGAAGTCGCCGATGTCCCGGGCGTCGATCAGGCCGACCTTGCCCTCGCCGAGCATGCCGTACATCGTGTCGCCGTTGACCGAACCGAACAGGTTCTGCATGAAGAAGGCGGGCTTGATGATCGTCCACTCGAGGCCCGACGCCTTCAGCTCGTTGTCGGACAGGGCGTGCAGCCTGCCGTTGCGCGTCGGCGCGTCATGGCCCGCGCCGATCGCCGACATCCTGACCACGTGGCGCACGCCGGCCTCCCTGGCCGCCCATACGGCGTTCATGCTCGCATGGGGAGCCTGGGGGCCCATCGCGGTCAGCAGCCACAGGGTCTCGACGCCACGGAAGGCCTCGACCAGCGTCGCAGGATGGTCCAGGTCTCCGACCGCCACCTCGACGCCGGAGGGGGCCTTCGAAGGATCACGCACCAGGACCCTGACATCCTGCTTGGTGGAGAGGGAGCCGAGCAGAGCCGTGGAAACAGTACCGGTCGCACCGGTGATGAGAATCGTCATGCGAAGCACGATATAGTAAGAAAAAGTGACCGTCAAGATTGATGATCAAAGGAGGCTCGTTGAACCGCGCCGAACGCAAGCAGGCCAACCCCGATCTGGGTGTCATGGCAGGTCAGGTGCTGTTCTCCCTCCAGAAGGAACTGTTCGGCGCGCTGGCCGAACAGGGCCATCCAGCGCTGCGTCCGCGCCACGGCGCGGTCATGGCCTATCTCGACGAGGCGGGGAGCAGGGCCACCGACCTGGCCCAGCAGTCGGGCCAGCACAAGCAGGTCATCGGCACGCTGGTGGACGAGCTGGTCGAGCTGGGCTACGTGCGCAGGGAGCCCGACCCTCGTGACCGCAGAGCCAAGCTGGTCGTCCCCACCGATCTCGGGCTGGACCAGATGGTCAAGTCGGACGCGATCGTGGCCGACATCGAGCGGCGCCACGCCGAGGCGGTCGGCGAGGAGGCCTACGCGGCGTTCAAACGGGTTTTCAGGCGGGTGGCCGACAGGCAACGCCGAGGGCTACCTTGATCGGATATGCCCTCCTTAGCCTGGCGGCCGCTGACCGTCGTCGCCGCCCTCCTGTCGGCGCTCCTGCTCGCCCTCAGCCCTCTGTACGGCTACCACCGCGACGAGCTGTACTTCCGCTACCTGGCCGAGCACCCCGCATGGGGCTACGTCGACCAGCCGCCGCTCACCCCGATGCTCGCCAAGGTGTCGATCGCGCTGTTCGGCGACACGCTGACGGGACTCAGGATCCCGGCCGTGCTGTCCACGGTGGTGCTGATCCTCGTGGTCGCCCTGATCACCAGGGAACTGGGCGGCGAGGGGAGGGCCCAGGTGCTGGCCGCCGCCGGGATCGGCACCGGCGCGTTCACGCTGATCGCGGGCCACTCGCTGCTGACGCTCAGCGCCGACCTGCCGCTGTGGTCGGCGGCGATCCTGTTCGTGCTGCGGGTGCTGCTCAGGGGCGATGGGCGCTGGTGGCTCGCGGCGGGCGCGGTCATCGGCGTGGCGACCTACAACAAGCACCTGATCGCGCTGCTGGTCATCGGCCTGGCCGCGGGCGTGCTGGCCGTGGGGCCGCGCAGGATCCTGCGCGATCCGTGGCTGTGGGCGGGCGCCGCGCTCGCGGTGCTGGTCGCCGCGCCCAACCTGCTCTTCCAGGCGATGAACGGCTGGCCGCAACTGGAGATGGCGGCCGCTCTCAGCGCGGACAAGGGCGCCGAGATGCGCGCACTCTTCGTCCCGATGCAGATCGTGCTGTTCGGCCCCGTCGTGGCCTTCGTCGCGGCGCGCGGCTGGCTGCGGCTGTGGCGTGACGAGCGACTGCGCTGCCTGGCGGTCGCCTACCCCGTCGCGGCGGCGCTGACGCTGATCAGCGGCGGCAGGTTCGACTACACGGCGGGGCTCATCATCCTGTTGTTCTGCGCGGGCGTCACACAGGGACTCGGGCCCGCGCTGGCGGCCAACGGCGTGTTCTGCGCGATCGTCGGGCTGCCGCTGATCCCCGTCTCCCTGGTGGGGATGACACCGGTCCCCCAGGTCAACGAGGTCGTCAGGGAGTCGATCGGCTGGCCCGAGTTCACCGCGGCGGTCCGCTCCGCCGTACAAACGCTGACGCCCGAGGAGCGGGCCAGGGCGGTGCTGCTGGCGGGCAGCTACGGCGAGGCGGGCGCGCTGCACCTGGCGGGCGGCCTGCCGCCTGTCTACAGCGGCCACAGCCAGCTCCACGCCTACGGCCCGCCGCCCGAGAGCGCCGATGTGGCCGTGGCGGTGAAGTACCCGCGCGGCGGCCTGGAGACGGTGTTCCAGACCTGTGTCGAGCACGGCAGGGTCGACAACGCCGCGGGCGTGGACAACGAGTTCCGCGGCCTGCCGGTGCTGGTGTGCAGGGGCCTCAGGATGCCGTGGAGCGCGGCGTGGCCGCGTTTCCAGGAGTACAGCTGATATTTGACACCTCGTTCCAGAAAGGCCTAGCTTCGGAACCATGGCCAGGACGAAGGAGTTCGATCCCGACGAGGCGCTGCAGAAGGCCATGGAGCTGTTCTGGCGGCGGGGCTACGAGGCCACCTCCATGTCCGACCTGGTCCAGCACCTCGGCATCGGCAGGGCGAGCATCTACGCGACGTTCGGCGGCAAGCGGGAACTCTACCTGCGCGCCTACGACCGCTACCTCGCGCAGGGCGTCGACTTCGAGGGGCTGCTGTCGGCGCCGGGACCCGTCCTGCCCGCCGTACGGGATCTGGTCCTGAGGTTCGCCGACGAGGCCGCGCACGACACCGACCACCGCGGCTGCATGGTCGTCAACACCGCGGTCGAGCTGGCCCCCCACGACCAGGAACTGGCGCGGCGGGTGGAGGCGAACTGGGACTTCATCGAGACCACGCTCGCCACCGCGCTGGCCAGGGCCCGCGAGCAGGGCGAGCTGGACGAGGGCCAGGATCCCCGCTCGCTCGCCAGGTTCCTGCTCACGGTGCTGCAGGGGCTGCGCCTGGTCGGCAAGGGGTCGACCGACCCGGCCAGGTTGCGCGACACCGCCGCGCAGGCCCTGCGCGTCCTCGAGCTCGCTGACCTGACCTGGCCGCCGGCCCCCTCAGACTCACGGGAACCTCTGGAGGAAGCCCGGCCCTTCAGGGCCGGGAGGAATCCGGACCCCGCAAGGGGTGGCCCCGCGAAGCTGGGACAGCCCTGAGCGCGAAGCGCGCATCAAGATTTGTCGGTCCTTCCCGCTAGGTTGATCGGCGTGTCTCGCTACCGCCTCCAGCCGACGCCCGCCCAAGAGCGGGCGTTGGCCGAGCATTGCGGGCACGCCCGGTATGTGTGGAACCTCGCCGTCGAGCAGCGCACGCATTGGAAGCCGGGCCGGAAGGGCGCGCCGGGGTTTGCCGAACAGTGCCGTCAGCTGACCGAGGCGCGAGCGGCCAATCCTTGGCTGGCCGCGGGATCGGTGACCGTCCAGCAGCAGGCGTTGCGTGACTTCGCCCAAGCCATGGCCGACTTCTTCGCCGGGACGCACCGGCGGCCGAGCTGGCGCAAGGCCGGACGGCACGAAGGGTTTCGGATCATCGCGGTCAAGGCGGGCGACGTGCGCCGCCTCTCCCGGCGGGTGGGCGAGGTGAAGATCCCCAAGGTGGGGTGGGTGCGGTTGCGCTGGTCGCGTGCCGTACCGGACGGGGTGAAGTCCTACCGGGTCACCCGCGACCGGGCGGGGCGATGGCATGTCGCCTTCGCCGCCATCCCCGAACCGATCGCCGGACCGGGCACGGGCGAGGTGGTGGGAGTCGACCGTGGAGTGACCGTCAGCGCGGCGCTGTCCACGGGCGAGCTGCTGCACGCGCCCGGCCTGCGGGAGAGCGAGAAGACGCGGCTGGTGCGGCTGCTGCGCAAGCTGGCCCGCGCCGAGCGCGGCTCCAACCGGCGCAGCAAGATCAAAGCCGCTCTCGCACGCTTGAAGGCGCGCGAGAGCGACCGGCGCAAGGATTGGGTGGAGAAGACCAGCACTGCAACCCGCGTTACACGTCGCAGACCTGCAACGCCTGCAAGCACATCGCTCGGGAGAGTCGCGAGAGCCAAGCTCTCTTCCTGTGCGTGGTCTGCGGGTATCGGGCCAACGCGGACGTGAACGCGGCATGCAACATGCGTGGTACCGCCGCAGGGCATGCGGTGGCTGCGCGGGGACGCTCCGGGTTGCCGGGGCGGACGAACCGCGAACCTCAACCTGTCCTCCTTTCAGCGTAGGAACGGGTTGGAATCCTCTTCGTTCACGAGGGGGAGGATGTCAAA
Organism: Nonomuraea mangrovi; assembly: GCF_042681425.1. Lineage (NCBI taxonomy): Bacteria > Bacillati > Actinomycetota > Actinomycetes > Streptosporangiales > Streptosporangiaceae > Nonomuraea > Nonomuraea mangrovi. The sequence continues at coordinate 22,549 of NZ_JBHUFV010000060.1, forward strand.
GGATCGCCAGCGGGTTGAGCGGGCTGCCGGTGCCGCCCTCGATCTTCAGCGGGGCGGCGACGAAGACGAAGTCGGCGGGACCCGCCGCGGCCAGTTCCTCCAGCCACAGCATCTCGACCAGGTGGATGCCGTGCCGGTGCAGCAGGATGAGGTGGAGGTCGTCCTCCAGGCCCTCGTCGGCGAGCTGGTCGGCGTTCAGGCCGCCGATGGCGGCGTTGTCGCTGGCCACGGCGGCGACGTCGCGCGCGGCCAGCCAGCGGCCCGCGCTCGGTGACAGGCCAGGCTGGCCCGTCCAGTAGGTGTCCGGCCAGGTCAGCGGCCAGCCCGTACGGATCACCGGCACGTCGCCCTGCCGCACGCCGGGGTTGATCTCCTCCAGCAGCGCGGCCTCGATCCTGAAGTCGGCGGGCAGGTGCGCCATGCCGAGATGGCCGGGCACGTCGAACAGCACCCCTCGCGCCACGACGCCTCCGACCTGCTCGATGCCGCAGCGGGTCGCGCCGTACGAGCGGACCCTTCCCGACGGGTGCCCGTTGTAGAGCTCCTCGCCCTCCCACATGTGGCAGAGCGCGTCCATGTGCGTGGTGGTGCCGTGGTGGGTGACGACCAGCGCGTCGTCGGCCATGCGTAGGCCGGCGCCGATCGCCCTGGCGCCCGCCGCGTAGTCGCCGCCGTCCACGGACATGAAGTGCTGGGGCAGCGGGCGTCCACGCAGGTGGGGAACGGTGGTGGGGGCCGGCGAGGACGTGGCGCCCCTGATCGGCATCGACAGGCTGAGCACCCTCCCTGTCCTCGCGCATGCCAGGGCTCGCAGCACCGCCTCGGGGGTGAGGAGGTTCAGCGTGCCGCGCTGGTCGTCTGGGCCGAAGCGGCCCCAGTTGTTAGGCTCGGTGACCAAGCAAGCGCTTCCTTCCTTGAGGAGAGTTGTCCATGCGGCTTGACGAGGTGTTCGCGCGGCACACCGAACTCGGCGCGGCTTTCGCCGTTCATGTGGGAGGGGAGCTGGTGGCGGACCTGTGGGGCGGGATCGCCGACCGGCACACCGGACGCCCGTGGGAGCGGGACACACCCGTGCTCTCCTACTCCTGCACCAAGGCGGTCACGGCGACCGTCGCGCTGCTGCTGGTCGAGCGGGGCCTGCTCGCCCTGTCGACGCCGGTGAAGGAGGTGTGGCCCGAGTTCGCCGCCACCTCGGTCACCGTCGAGCACCTGCTGACCCACCAGGCGGGGCTGCCGGTGATCGAGGAGCGGGTGCCCGTCGAGGAGTACGGCGACCACGCCGCGATCGCCGCCAGGCTGGCCGTACAGTCGCCGCTGTGGGAGCCGGGCACCGCCCACGGCTACCACGCGCTCACCTACGGGTTCCTGGTCGGCGAGGTGGTGCGCAGGGTCACGGGCAAACCGGTGGCCGAACTGGTGGCCGCGGAGATCGCCGGGCCGCTCGGGCTCGACATGTGGCTGGGCGCGCCCGACGAGGTCATCCCGAGGGCCGCCAGGCTGTCGGCGGGCGACCCGCCCGAGACCACCACCCCCTCCGAGACCGCTGACCCGCTCGCTCCGCGCACCGCGGTGGAACTGGCCGCCCTCGACCCGTACAGCCTCATGAACAGGGCGCTCGGCAACCCGGGGGTGCACCGCCTCAAGGGCGGCGCCAACCATCCTGACATCCTGCGGGCGGGCTGGCCCGCCATGGGCCTGGTGACCACCGCGCGAGCGCTGTCCGGCTTCTACCGCGCGCTGATCGCGGGAGAGATCCTGCGGCCCGAGACGCTGAACGACGCCGTCAGGCCGAGGGTCGCGGGCCAGGACCGGGTGCTGCAGATCGGCACCTCGTTCGGTCTGGGCTTCATGACCTCCTCGGAGAGCTTCGCCCCGTTCGCGCCCTCCGCGTTCGGGCACTCGGGCCTGGGCGGATTCCTCGGCCTGGGCGACCCCGAGCGCGGGGTGGCCATCGCCTACACCATGAACAGGCTCTCCACCGCCTTCGCCGCGACCACGCCCGCATGGGAGCTGACCGCCGCGGTCTACGACGCGCTCTGAGCTCACTGCATCGTCACCCCGCCGCTGACCGACAGGGTCTGCCCGGTGATGTAGGCCGCCCTGTCGGTGCACAGGTAGGCCACCAGGCCCGCGACGTCCTCGGGCGCGCCCAGCCTGCGCAGCGGGATGCCCTTGGCGATCCTGTCGACCAGTCCCGGCTTCTCGGCGTCCACCCTGCGCAGCATCGGGGTGTCGGTCGGGCCAGGGCAGACCACGTTGGAGGTCACCCGGCCCCTGGCCGCCTCCCGCGCCAGCGTCTTCGCCAGCCCGAACAGGCCCGCCTTCGTCGCGGCGTAGGCGCCCTCGCCACCCGAGCCGGCCCTCGCCCCGTCGGAGGAGACGAACACCAGCCGGCCCCAGCCCCGCCCGACCATGCCGGGCAGCAGGAGCTTGGTCATGAGCATGGGCCCCCGCAGGTTGACCAGCCACATGAGGTCCCAGTGAGCGGGATCGCCCGAGGTGAAGGGCTCGACGATGGAGACACCCGCGTTGTTGACCAGGATGTCCACCGGTCCCGCGCTCGCGCAGAACGCCTCGATGGAGGCGGCGTCCGCGAGGTCGACCCGGCCCGCCGTACTCGCCGGGAGGCGCCCGGCCACCTCAGCAGCGCCCTGCTCGTTCACGTCGGCGACCACCACGCGCGCGCCGAGGGCGGCCAGGTCCGCGCAGATCGCGGCCCCGATCGCGCCCGCTCCCCCGGTCACCACCGCCGTCCTGCCGTCCAGCCGCAGCCCTTCCATCACCCGGCGTCCTCCCAGAGGCGCGCGGCCGTCACCCTGGTCGCCAGCAGGCCGATCGTGTGGTCGAGTACGGCCTGCGCGTAGTCCTCGGGAATGCCCGCCACGGCGTCGGTGACGACCGTGACCCGGTAGCCGAGCGCGACCGCCTCGATGGCAAGCCCCTGGATGCCGAGGTTCAGCGAGACGCCCACCGCGACCACCCGCGTCACTCCGAGTGACCGCAGGGTCATGTCGAGGCTGGTTCCGGTGAACGGCGAGAACCCGTGGAAGCGGCGGCTCTCCAGGTCGCCGGGGTCCCGTAACTCCGGCAGCACCTCGACCGCCGCGGTGCCGTCGAGCATGTGAGCGGGGTCCTTCAGCAGGTGGGCGAGGAAGGGGGTGGTGCTCGCGTGCGAGCCCGCCCGGTCGGCGCGGAAGGCGGCCGTGCAGTGGACGACCGGGATGCCCCTGGCCCTCGCGCCGTTCAGGACGTGGGCCGCGTTACGGATCACGTCACGCTTGTCGCACGCGACCACCAGGTCCGGAAATTTCGCGATATCGCCGACGACGCCTCTCTGCATCTCCATCACCAGGACGGCCGTGCGATCCACCCGCCACCTCCGTGCGATCGAGCGCTTGCTTGGTCGCGAGGTTAGCACTTTCTTATGTATCTCAGAAAATATGACATGCTGTGGTTTTTAGCTGACGGAAAGTGTTCATTACCCTGTCGTGACGGTCTGTCAGACGCTACGGTTAGAACACAAGAACGGGACCTGAACGCCGTTACCGTCCAGGTCCCTCCCTCACCGTAAGGGAGAAAACAGATGGGCATCAAGGAATCCGGCCTGCAGTTCGCCACCGACATCGAGAACGCGATCATCGAGACTCGGACGGACATGATGCAGGGCCTGGAGGACCTGACGCACCGGATCAACGGCGTGGCGAACGATCTCAAGGCGTTCCGGTCCGAGGTCACCAGGGAGCTGACCGCACTCAAGACCGACGTCCAGGAGTTCAAGGCCAGCCAGAGCCAGTTCAACGCCAGCCAGACCGAGTTCAACACGGCGGCCATGGAGATCCTCATGGATCTGCAGCGCAGGGTGAGCGCCTGATCCCAAGGTGACGTGAGCCCCCGGACCACCGGGTCCGGGGGCTCCCTCATGTGCGGTGTGTCAGTCCAAGGTCGAGATGACCTTGTCGGCGTCCCTGGTCAGGACCTGGCGGACGTCGGCCCTGGGCACCTGCCGGGTGTCGGCCACCAGGGCCTTGAACGCCTGCAGATGCCTGACGGCCTTGGCGTCCTTGCCTGACGCCTCGGCCTTGCGGGCCTTGGAGAGCTCCTTCGTGAGAGACTGCGCGGCCGACCCGGACAGCCAGTTCGTCGCGCGGAAGCGGTCGATGAGGTTCTGCATGTCCCGCAGTGACGTGGTCACCGTGTAGCGGACGTTGGTGGTGATCGAGTTGCCCGCGTTGTCCCCCGCCGTGACGGAGACCGCGTGCGGGGCGAGGGTCTGCGGGAACAGCGGCACGACCGAGTCGGGCGTGAGCGCGCTGCCGTCCAGCGTGCCGGAGGTGGTCTTGACGCCCGAGGTGGTGTCGACGGCCTGCCAGGTGATGCGCAGGTCCTGGGCGTCGCCGTACACCTCGCCGTCGGAGACCCCCGAGACCATGAGCGTGGGCTTGGTGCCGTCGATCTTGAGGACGGCGGCCTTCTCCTGCTCGGTGGTGCCCGCCGTGTCGGCCGAGCGGTAGCGCAGCTCGTGCGGCCCGTCGCCGCTGACGACCACGGGCGTGCCCGCGTAGGCCGTCCACGGGCCCTGGTCGAGGGAGTACTCCGTCTTCGACACCCCAGAGGTGGCGTCGGCGGCGGACAGCAGGACGGGGACGTCGCCGTCGTTCCAGCCCTCCGCGTTGGGCGGGGCGAAGGCGGCGGTGGTCACCGGGGCGGTCGTGTCGAGCTTGAGGTCGAGCGCCTTGGGCTCCTCGACGTTGCCCGCGCCGTCACGCGAGCGGAACTCGAGCTTCCTGGCGCCGTCGCCGCTCACCAGGACGGGCTCGGTGTAGGGCGTCCACGCGCCGCCGTCGAGCCGCCACTCGGTCGCGGCGACCTCCGACGCCTCGTCCTCGGCGGTCAGGGTGACCTCGACGGGGGCCGTGGTGTGCCAGCCCTCGGCGTTGGGCTGCGCGGCCTTGGCGGTGGTCACCGGCGGCGTCTTGTCGGCTCCCGCGACGGGGGTGAAGCGGAAGCGCTGGTTGGGGGCGTTGACGCAGGTCCACTGGATCACGGCGGCGTTGTCGGCCTGGGAGACGCCGTTGACGTCGACGCACAGGCCGCTGGCCGCAGCCGTGATGATGTGGTCGTCGCCGGAGGCGGTGATGAAGAAGCGCTGGTGGAGCTGGTGAGCGGCGCCGTCGGGGTGGCAGGTCCACTGGACGAGCTGGGTGCCCGTCGCCGTCGATCCGCCGGGCACGTCCAGGCACTTGCCGCTCTTGACGTTCTTGAGCTGGTAGCCGCCCGCGGTGGCCGGGATCGCCTCCCACTTCTGCTCATCGCCCTGGTTCGCGCCGAGCTGGACGATCTTGGCGTCGTCGAGCAGGGACACCGGCGTGACGTTCTTGCCGCTGTGCTGGGCGGTGACGGTGTAGACGCCCGGGTCGAGCCCGCCGCCCGCATCCTCGCCGGCGAACTGGACGGCGTCGAGGTCGAAGCCGTTGTTGCGGCTGTTCTTGAACACCGCGTAGACGGTCTTGGTCCGCACGTCGTTCTTCACCGGGGCGGCGCTGGTCATCTGGTAGGTGTCCCAGTCGCCGGTGTTCTGGACGGGGGCGCTGGCGAGGAGCGCGCCTGTGGGCGAGTCGGCGCGCAGCTCGATCGTGCCTCCGCCGTACGGGCTGGAGACCCGGAAGGCGACGGACTTGACGCCGTTGAGGTCGAGCGGGGTGAAGGCGATCCAGTCGTTGTCGCTGATGTCGCCGATGCGCTTGCCGCTCTCCGCGCCCGCCTGGTCGATCACCCTGACGCCCGACGACGTCTTGAAGTACTCGGCCTGCTTCCTCTTCGGCTGCAGGACGACCTTGGCGTAGCCGGTGAGAGAGTCGTCGCCCTTGTCGGTGTAGTGGGCGTTGATGACGTAGTAGAGGTTGGCGCCCGCCGGATGGCCGCCGATGTCGCTGGTCGAGATGGTGCCCTGGCAGCCGGGGATCTCGACGGTCTCGTGCTCGTGGTCGTCGTGGCCGAGCGCGGGGTTGACGAAGACCTTGGCGCAGTCGATCGTGCCGTCCTCGGGATCGGTCACCTTGATCTTGTACGGCACGTCCTGGCCGAACTCGATCGTGCTGCCGTCGATCGGCGTCTCGACGGTCACCACCGGCTTGGTGTTGCCGGCCGTGATGACGACGTTGGAGAAGCCCTCCTTGCCGGTGGAGTCCTTGACCTTGAGCTGCGCGGTGTACTGTCCCTTGGCCGAGTAGACGTGCGTGACCTTCGCCTCGGTGGAGTCGAAGGTGCCGTCGCCGTCGAAGTCCCACGAGAAGTCGATCGGGTCGCCGTCGGGGTCGAAGCTGCCCGCGCTGTCGAACTCCACGCTGAGCGGAGTGGGGCCGTCGGTGCGCGAGGTGGTGATCTTGGCGATGGGCGCTCGGGCGCCGGCGGAGTAGTCGATCCTGTACAGGCCCGAGTCGTTGTTGCCGCCGCCGAACGAGCTGCCCCATTCGAGCAGGTAGAGCGAGCCGTCGCGGCCGAACGTCATGTCCATCGGCTTGACGAAGGCGCCGAGGAACGGGTCGATCTTGAGGAGCTTGTCCTGGTCGTCGAGGTGGAGGGTCTTCACGTAGTGGCGCGACCACTCGTAGAAGAAGCTCTTGCCGTCGAAGTAGGCGGGGAACTTCGTGGCGGAGGTGGAGGCCGCGTCGTAGCGGTAGACGGGGCCGCTCATCGGGGCCGAGCCGCCGGAGCCGAGCTCGGGGAAGGACGGCGAGGTGCCGTAGCCGTACCACATGACGGGCAGCTCGATGGGCGGCAGCTCGGTCAGCCCGGTGTTGTTGGGCGAGTCGTTGACGGGGTTGGCGCAGTCGAACTTGGGCCCGACGACCTTGGTGTCGGGGTTGTAGGGCGCGTACGCCTGGTTGTCGCCGTGGCAGAACGGCCAGCCGAAGTTGCCCGCCTTCTTGATGACGTTGTACTCGACCAGTCCCTCGGGTCCCCTGTCGGTGGTCGGGCCGCCACGGTCGGGGCCGTAGTCGGAGACGTGCACGTAGCCGGTCTTCTGGTCGACGGTGAAGCGGAACGGGTTGCGGAAGCCCATGGCGAAGATCTCCGGCCTGGTCTTGGCCGTTCCCTGCGCGAACAGGTTGCCGGAGGGGATGTCGTAGCCGCCGTCGGCCTTCGGCTTGATCCGCAGGATCTTGCCGCGCAGGTCGTTGGTGTTGCCCGCGGTGCGGGCGGCGTCGAGCATGTGCTGGCCTGGACGCCAGTCGATCGGCGAGTAGCCCTGCCAGTCGGGCGACAGGTTGGGCGGCACGTCGTCGCCGGTGCTGAGGTAGAGGGTGCCGTCGGGGCCGAACTCCACGGCGCCGCCGGTGTGTCCGGGTTCGGGGTAGGTGCGCTGCCGGTAGGCGGGCACGTCGAGGATCTTCTTCTCCGACGCCAGGTCGATGCTGTCGCCTGTCACGGTGAAGCGGGAGAGCCTGTTGACGTCCTCGGCGCTGGAGGCGGGCGAGTAGTAGAGGTAGATCCAGCCGTTCTGCGCGAAGGCCGGGTCGAGCTCCATGCCGACCAGGCCGTCCTCGCCGCCGGTGTAGACGTCGAGCGTGGCGGCGGTGACCGTGGCGTGGGTGTCGGGCTTGAAGATCTTGATCTCGCCCTTGCGCTGCACGTAGAAGACGCGGCCGTCGGCGGCGACGTCGAGCTCCATCGGGTCGGCGGTGTTGTCGTCGAGGGTGATCTTCTCGAAGCTGCTGTTCACCGTGCCGCCGCAGTCGCCTGCCTCGGCGCCGGCGGCCCAGGTGATGCCGCCGAGCACGTGGTCACGGAAGGCGGTCTCGGTGTAGGCGGCGGTGTCGTGGCCCATCGCGGTCGCCCACACCTTGCCGCCCTCGGCGTTGCGGCACCAGGAGATGGGGTGGTCGGGGCCCATGGCCGAGGGTCCCGGGTTGTAGGTCTTCTCGTCCGCCGACACGAGCACGTGCACGTTGCCGCGCGGGTTGGGCGAGAAGTTGTACCACTCCTCGGGCCGTTCCCAGCGCAGCGGCAGCTTCTTGGTCGAGGGGTGGACCCTGTCGGTGACCTTGGCGGTGCCCTGCAGCACGCCCGGCGAGTGGGCGGGCATGTGCGCGCCGCCGTTGACCAGGTCGTCCCACCAGGGGAAGTCGTTCTCGATGCCCATGTCGAGCGCGTTGTGGACGGCGACGACGCCCTTGCCCGAGCGGACGTACTTCTGCACGGCCTGGCGCTGGGCGTCGTTCTCCCAGACCATGCCGGAGTTCTGCAGCATGATCAGCACGTCGTAGCCGGCCAGGTCGGCGTCGTTGAACACCGAGGAGTCGTCGGTCTGCACGACCTCGAAGTGGTTGGCCGCGGCCAGGTCCTTGACCATCTGGATGCCGGCGGGGATGGAGCCGTGGACGTAGCCGACGGCCTTCGTGAACAGCAGTGCACGGAAGATCTCATGGCGGGCGGCGGCGTTCGCCGTACCGGGTAACAACAGCAGGAAGGGGAGGATCAGGGCAGCACAAACACGACGCATGGCGATGACTCCGGTGACAGGAGGGGCGGAGAGTCAGAGAGTGCGGAGGAAGGCCAGCCCGTCGACGGCGAGAGCGTCCTGGCTGGGCGCCAGCGGCCGCCAGATGGAGGCCGCGGTGGCGATCGTCTGGTTGTGGGCGGTGAAGGACTCGATGACCAGCGGCCCCTCGTAGGAGGCCGCGCGGAGGGCCGCGGTGAAGGCGGTCCAGTCGAAGCGGTCCTGGCCGGGGGTCCCCCGGTCGGTGCCGCAGACCTGCACGTGCGCGATCCTGCCCGCGGCCGCGCGGACGGCCGCGGCGGGATCCTTCTCCTCGATGTTCAGGTGGTAGACGTCGAGCGCCAGGCCGGCGTCCTGGGGCAGCGCCTCGAGTGCCTGCTCGACGGTGTTGAGCAGGCTGGTCTCGTAGCGGTTCAGCGGTTCGACGGCCAGCTTGACCCCGCTGTGGTCGATGACGGGTTTGAGGTTCTCGCGCAACTCGGCGTACGCGGCGGCGCGCTCGCCCTGCGACATCCTCCAGGTACGGCCGACCGCGCTGTAGGCGGGCCCCGCGATGACGGGCGAGCCGACGATCTCGGCCACGTCCATGCAGTGCATGAGGTAGTCCTGGGTCTCCTTGACCGTGTCGGAGGCGACGAGGTCACGTCCTGGCGGCATCACCAGCACGACGGTGGCGGCCAGGCCGAGCGAGGCCAGCAGGTCGGCCGCCCTGGCGGGGTCCCAGTCGCCCGGCCGCTCGACGGGCAGTTCGATGACGTCGAACCCCCACCCCGCGACCTTGGGCGCGAGCGCCGCAAGGTCGCGGTCGGTGAGCGGCGAGGTCCACACCCAGGTGTTGACCCCCAGGTTCACTTCTTGCCGCCCCACGTCTCGGGGAAGCCGGGCAGGCTCTCGCATCCGCACAGCGCGTAGTGCAGCGGCGGCATGTTCGGCTGCAGGTAGGTGTCGAGGTTGTCAGAGGTGATCTTCGGCTGGGGCAGCTTCCACGTCTTCGGAACCTCCTCACCCTTGAGGATCTTGAGGGCGGCGATGACGGGCGTGCGCCACTGGTAGGTCGGATAGGTGGGCGCGATGGCGGTCAGGTTATTCTGCTTCCACTTCTGCAGGAAGTCCTGCTGGTCCTCGCCGACCATGGCGGGGACGGGCACTCCCGCGTCCTCGAAGGCCTCGATCGCGGCGACGGCTGTGGCGCCGGCGTCCATCCAGACGCCGTCGAGCTTGCCGTGACGGGCGATGTAGTCGCTGACGATGCTCTTGGTCTTGGCCGCGTCGCCGTCGGTGAACTCCACGCCGACGACCTTGAGCGGGCTCTTGTCGAACGTCACCTTGGCGGCCGACCAGCGGGTCTCCAGCACGTCGACGCCCGGCAGGATGCGCAGGGCGAGGATCTTGCCGCCCGCGGGCACCTTCTCGACCAGGAACTCGGCGCCGTCGGCGCCGAAGGCGTAGCCGCCGATCGGGTTGATCATGGTGACCGGGCAGTCGGTCTCCACGCCCCTGTCGAAGACGATGACAGGCAGCTTGCCGCAGGCCGCCTTCACCGCGGGTGTGAGGGTGGCGGTGGTGTTGGGCGAGACGATCAGCGCGTCACAGCCCTTGCCCGTGAGCTCGGCGATGTCGGAGATCTGCTTGTCGTCCTTGCCCTCGGCGTCCAGCGCCGTGAACGTGGTGATCTCCTTGTGCAGCGCCACCTCGGCCTGCATGCTCTTCCATCCGACCTGCCGCCAGGGGTTGTTGACCGCCGCGTTGGAGAAGCACAGGTGCAGGCCGCCGGACTTCTTGTACTGGGAGGTGCTGACCATCTGCGGGTCGATGGCCTGCTCCCACGGCTTGTCCGCGGGGCCCTGCGCGCTCTTGGCGCGCATGCCGAGCTGGGCGTCGTAGTCGGCCTGGACGAAGAACGAGGACTGCGCGCCGGTCCCCGCAGCCGCTGATTCGGAGGCGGCAGCGGAGGAGGCGGGCGCCGCGGACGCCGCGGCCGTGGTCGTGTCCGTCGGCTTGTCGCTGGTGCAGCCCGCGACGAGCAGCGCGAGCGCCGCCGTCGCGACGAGAGAGAGGGGCTTATGACGCGGCATGTGCGTCTCCTTTGGACTTTCGGGGGGTGAGGGAGAAGGGCAGCCGTACGGCTCCCGCCGCCACGGCGGCGATGATGATGACGCCCTGCACGGTGAACTCCAGCGCCCCCGAGATCCCGTACAGGTTGAGCAGGGTGAACAGGGCCTCCAAGGTGAGCGCTCCCGCCATGGCGGCCACGACCGACCCCCTGCCGCCGCCGAGCACCACGCCGCCGAGGACGACCGCGGTGATGGCGGAGAACTCCAGGCCCTGGCCGACCTGCGCCGACACTCCGGCGAAGCCGCCGAGCAGGATGCCCGCGACCGCGGCGGCCAGCCCCGAGATGGCGAAGGCGAGGATCCTGACTCTGGTGACCCTGACGCCCGACAGCGCGGCGGCGCGCTCGTTGTCGCCTGTCGCGATGAGCGTGCGGCCGAAGTCGGCGCGCATGAGCAGGACCGCCGCGACGCCCACGGCCGCGAGGATCAGCACCGACCACAGCGTGTCGCGGCCGAAGACCCTGAAGGCCTGGGAAAGCGCGCCACGCGGCGCCCCGCCCGTCCACAGGAAGACCGCGCCGGACAGGATGAGCATCATGCCGAGCGTGGTGATGAACGACGGCACTCGCAGCAGTGTGGTCACCGCGCCGTTGACCAGTCCGACCAGCAGGCCGATGACGACCACGAGGGCGAGGACGGGCCAGGTGGCGTCCTCGTTCCCGTCGATCAGCCGGGCCGCGACGACCACCTCGACGGTGACCAGCGACCCGACCGACAGGTCGAACTCGCCTGAGACGATCACGAAGTACTGCCCGGCCGCCAGGATCACCAGCGGCGCGGCCCGCTTGACGAAGGCCAGGAAGCCCACGGGTTCGAGGAAGAACGGGTTGGCCAGCGCGATCGCGGCCAGCAGGACGGCCAGGACCGCGAAGATCGGCAGCGCGCGCTTCATGAGGTGCTCCTCTTCCTCGCGTAGACCGCCACGGCGACCACGATGACCACGCCGCGGACGACGTCCTTGAAGAAGGAGTTGACTTCGAGCTGGTTGAAGACGCTGTCGAGGACGGCCAGCAGCAGGACGCCGCCGACGGTGCCCGCCACCCCGCCTCTGCCGCCCGCCAGAGCGGTGCCGCCGAGGACGACCGCGGCGATCGACTCCAGGTCGTAGCCGCCGTCGGTGCCCACGGTGGGGACGCCCGCGCCGAGCCTGCTGGCCAGCAGCAGGCCCGCGACGCCCGCGCACAGGGAGCACAGGACGTGGGTGAGGATGATCACCCGGTCGGTGCGCACGCCGGACAGCCGGGCGACGTCGGGGTCGCCGCCGACGGCGTAGACGCGGTAGCCGTACCTGGTCCTGCTGAGCAGGAACCATGCTGTCAGCGCCACGGCCGCCCACAGCATCGCGGAGACGGGGATCGGCCCGACGCGGTCATAGCCGAGGTGCTGGAAGGACTCGGGGACGCGGCCCGCCGGGCCGTCGTAGAGGTGGTCGAGGACTCCCTTGATGATGAGGGCGACGCCGAGGGTGGCGATGAAGGCGTGCACCTTGAGCTTGGTGATCACCACCCCGTTGACCAGGCCCACGAGCGCGCTGACGCCGATGACGGCGGCGACGGCCCCCGGGATGCTGCCCGCCTGCATGATCTCGGCGGCGACCAGGGAGGCGAGGCTGATCAGGTAGGCGACCGACAGGTCGAGCGATCCCGCGAGGATGGCCAGGGTCTGGCCGACGGCGACGATGCCGAGGGCGGCGCTGCGCTGCTGGACGCCGACGATCGTCTCCACGGTGAGCAGGTTCCCGCCGTCGACGGCGACGAGGATCCAGCCGACCACGATGGTGACCAGCAGCGCGAGGAAGACGACCTGGGTGGAGCCGAGGTCAGCCCACCGGCGCGTGGCCGCCGCTGCGCGGCCCGCCGCGGGGCGCGACGCCTCGGGCGGGGCCGTGGCCTCGGATGGGGGCGCGTCGTTCATGCCGTCTCCTCGCTCGCGGCCAGCCGCATGACGGCCTCCTCCGACGAGCCCGCGGGCAGGGTCCCCGCGACGCGCCCGTCTCGCAGGACGATGACGCGGTCGCTCATCCCGATGAGCTCGGGTAACTCGGAGGAGATCATCATGATCGCGGTGCCGTCCTCGGCCAGTTCCCGCATGAGGTCGTGGATCGCGGCCTTCGCCCCGACATCGACCCCTCGGGTCGGCTCGTCGAAGAGCAGGACGTCGGGGGCGAGCGTCATCCACTTGGCGAGGACGACCTTCTGCTGGTTGCCGCCCGACAGGTAACGCACCTCCTGCGAGGGGCGCGGCGGCGAGAGCCGTACCCGGTCGAGGAGGTCGCGCACCGAGGCGCCGGGACGGCCGATCGCGCGCGCCACCAGCAGCGCGTTGTCGCGGACCGACTGGCGCAGGGCCAGGCCCTCGGCCTTGCGGTCCTCCGTGACGAGCCCGATCCCCGCGGCGACGGCCTCGCGGACCGAGCGGGGCCTGACGGGGGTCATGGTGCCGGTGGTGAAGGGCGCGGCGCCGAACAGCGCCTTGGCCAGGGAGGAGCGGCCCGAGCCCTGCAGTCCTGCGATGCCGACGATCTCGCCCGCCCGCAGTTCCAGCGAGATGTCCGACAGGCGGGCGTTGCCGCCGCCGGTGACGCTCAGCCGCACGTCCCCCGTCGAGGAGGAGCGGGCAGGGAAGTAGGTGCCCAGATCTCGGCCCACCATGAGGCGGACCAGGTCGTCGGAGGTGACGTCGGCGGCGGCGACCGTGCTGACGAGCCGTCCGTCCTTCAGCACGGTGACCCGTGAGGCGAGGTCGAAGACCTCGCGCAGCCGGTGCGAGATGTACAGCACCGCGATGCCGCGCTCCTGTAATCGCCTGACCAGCCGGTACAGCAGCTCCACCTCGTGGTCGGCGAGGGCGGCCGTCGGCTCGTCCATGACGACGATGCGCGCGTCGAGCGAGAGCGCCTTGACGATCTCGACGACCTGCTGCTGCGCGACGGACAGGCGCTTGACAGGGTCGCGGGGGCCGAAGGAGTCCTCGCCGAGTTCGGCCAGGAGGGCGGCGGTCGCGCCGTCCATCGCCGCTCTGTCGACCAGGCCGCGGCGCAGGGGCTCCCTGCCGAGGAAGACGTTCTCCGCGACGCTGCGCTCGGGCAGGAGCGTGAACTCCTGGTAGATGATCGCCACCCCCGCCCGCTGGGCGTCGAGCGGGTGGTTGAAGGAGACCTCCCGCCCGTCGATGGTGATCGTCCCCGCGTCGGGCGTGTGCACCCCGGCCAGGATCTTCATGAGCGTGGACTTGCCCGCGCCGTTCTCGCCGACGACGGCGTGCACCTCTCCGGCCTCGACGGCCAGGCCCACCTCCGACAGCACGCGCACGCCGAGGAAGCTCTTGCCGATACCGGTCATGCTCAGCACTCCACCCACCTCCCTGAGGCGGCGGAGGCGAGCACCGCGTCGCAGACGCGCGCGGCGCGGGCGCCGTCGTCGAAGGTGGGCAGTCCGTCGCGGTGCTCGCCGCGCAGCGCGGCGTAGCTGTCGGCGACGAACGCCTCGAAGCACTCGTGGTAGCCCTGCGCGTGCCCGGGAGGCAGCGGCGAGTACGGCATCGCCTCGGCGGTCAGCGTCCCCGGATCGCGCACCAGCGCCGTCGAGCCCTCGCGCCCGCCGACCCAGAGCTTCTCCGGCTGCTCCTGGTCGAAGGCCAGGCTCTGCTCGGTGCCCGCGACCTCGAGGAAGAGCCGGTTCTTGCGGCCCGGCGAGACCTGGCTGGTGGTGACGGAGCCGAGCGCGCCGTGTGCCGTGCGGAACTGGACGGTGACCACGTCCTCGGTCAGCACGGGGGCGTGGCCGGCGCGCTCCCGCTGGACGACGCCCGTCTGGGCGGACACCGCGCGGATGCGCTCGCCGGTGACGAACTCGGCCAGGTCGCACCAGTGCGAGCCGATGTCGGCGAACGTACGGCTGGGGCCGCCGAGCTCGGGGTCGACCCGCCAGTTGTCGTCCTCGGGGCGCAGCAGCCAGTCCTGCAGGTAGCTGCCGTGGATCAGCGTGACCCTGCCGACGTCGCCGCGAGCCACGCGCTGCCTTGCCTCGCGGACCATCGCGTGGAAGCGGTAGACGAACGGGACGGTGGCCACCAGCCCGGCCTCGTCGGCGCGGGCCGCCATGAGCGCGGCGGTCTCCCCGTCGGTGGCCAGCGGCTTCTCGCAGATGACCGCCACGCCGGCGGCGATGGCCTTGAGCGCGAGGGGCGCGTGCAGGTGGTTGGGCGTGCAGATGTGGACCAGGTCGATCGCACCGGACTCGATCAGCTCGTCGGCCGAGCTGTAGGGGCCCTGCGACCTGTCGGGCCTGGACCCGGCGACGCCGACGATCACGGCGCCTGCGAGCCGGGCGGACCGGGCGTGCACGCGGCCCATGAAGCCGGTCCCGATGATGCCCACTCGGGGATTATCAGCCGATTCCCGGCTTATGTCCTCCATGTTTCGGGATCGTAGATCCGACTTATGACGATGGTCAAGCAAAAGTCAGGGGTTTACTTCAGAAGGTCTCCGGCTTATATACCGACTATGGCTATTGGTGTATGGCTCATCGGCGCTAGAGGCTCGGTCGCTACCACCGTCATAGCCGGGGCGGCGGCCATCAGGTCGGGGCTGCTGCCCGCCACGGGATGCGTGGCGGAACGGCTGCCTCCGTGCGGCTTACCCGGCGTCGCCGACCTGGTGTTCGGCGGTCATGACATCGCCTCCACCTCCCTGACGAAACGGGCCGAACGGCTGAGCGAGGCAGGGGTGATCCCCCCTGCGCTCCCCAGGTTGCTGGCGGAGGACCTGGACGCGGCCGAGGCGGAGATCAGGCCGGGCCACGGCCAGGAGGGCGACCAGGCGAGCGCCGCCGCCAGGATCGCCCGCGACCTGGCCGCCTTCCGCGAGAGGAAGGGACTGTCGAGGGTCGTGGTGGTGGACCTCTCCTCGACGGAGCCGCCCGTGCCGTGGCGGCCCGAGTTCGCCCGGCTCGCGACGCTGGAGGCGGCTCTGGCGTCAGGGGAGCCGGTGCTGCCCGCCAGTTCGCTGTACGCCTACGCGGCCTTCCGCGCGGGCTGCGGTCATGTCGCGTTCACCCCTTCGACCGGGCCCTCGCTGCCCGCGCTGGCCGAACTCGCCGCCGCCGAGCGCCTGCCGTACGCCGGACGCGACGGCAAGACGGGAGAGACGCTGGTGAAGAGCGCGCTCGCGCCGATGTTCGAGGGCCGAGGGCTGGCGGTCCGCTCGTGGTCGGGCCTGAACCTGCTGGGCGGCGGTGACGGCGCCACCCTGGCCGACCCCGCGGCCAGGCGGAGCAAGGAGGCCTCGAAGGACAGGGCGGTGGAGGGCGTCCTCGGCGGCCGGGTCGAAGGCCGCACGCACATCGACTACGTGGCCGACCTCGGCGAGTGGAAGACGGCGTGGGACCACGTCACCTTCGAGGGGTTCATGGGCGTGCGGATGACCATGCAGTTCACCTGGCAGGGGTGTGACTCCGCGCTCGCCGCCCCCTTGGTGCTCGACCTGGCCAGGCTCGTGGCTCGCGCCCACGAGCGGGGCAGGCACGGCGTCCTCGGCGAGCTCGGCTACTTCTTCAAGGACCCGCTCGGCAGCGACGAGCACGCGCTGCCCGCCCAGTACGACAGGCTGCGAGCCTTCGCGGAGTCGCTCGCATGAGGGCGCTGCTGGAGCTGATCAGAGCACCCGCCGCGCTGTCCGTGCCAGGTGACACGATGGCGGGCGCGGCGGCCGCCGGTCTGCCGGCCCGTCCAGGGCCCGCGCTGGCCTCGACCTTGCTCTACTGGGCGGGCATGGCGCTCAACGACTGGTCGGACCGTCACCAGGACGCGCTCGACCGTCCCGAGCGCCCCATCCCCTCCGGCAGGATCAGCCCCGCAATGGCGCTGGCCACGGCGGCGGGCTGCACGGGCGCAGGCCTGCTCGCGGCCCTCGCCGCGGACGGCAGGCGAGGGCTCGGCCTCGCGGGCCTGCTCGCGGGCGCGGTGTGGGCCTACGACCTCGGGCTCAAGCGCACACCGTGGGGGCCCGCGGCCATGGCGGCGTGCAGGGCGCTCGACGTCATGCTCGGCGCGGGCGGCGCGGCCAGAGCCGTGCCCACCGCCCTGGCCATCGGCGCGCACACCTACGGCATCAGCGTCCTCGGCCGCGCCGAGGTGAAGGGCGCCACGCCGTCGACCGTCAGCGGCGCGCTCGCCGCCTGCGCCACCGCGGCCGCGCTCCTCGCCTGGACCTGCCCCGGCGCGCCGCTGGCCGGCTACCTCGCCACCGTCGCGCGGGCCCATGCAGGGCTACGTGCCCACCCCGACCCCGAGCACGTACGGCGGGCCGTCCGGCTGAGCATCATGGCGCTCGTCCCCCTGCAGGCCGCCGCCGTCGCCGGCCACGGCCGCCCCGCCCAGTCGGTGGCCCTCCTGGCGGCCGCCCCCTTCGGCGGATGGCTGTCCAGACGGGTGGCGACCTCGTGAACTGGTCCTACTGCACCAACGGCTTCCGCGACCACCGGCTGCCCGAGGCGCTGGCCGTCCTGGCCGACCTCGGCTACACGGGCGCCGCCATCACCCTCGACCACGGCCACCTCGATCCCTACGCGCTCGGCCTGAACAGGGAGGTCGCGGCGACCGCCAAGCTGCTCGGCGAGCTCGGCATGACCGCGGTCGTCGAGACGGGCGGGCGCTACACGCTCGACCCCCGGCGCAAGCACCATCCGACACTGCTCGGCGACGAGGCGTGGCGCAGGGCCGACTACCTGCGCAGGGCCATGCGGATCGCCGCCGACCTCGGCGCGCCCGTGGTGCACCTGTGGAGCGGTGCCACGCCCTGCGACGTCACCGAGCAGGAGGCGTGGGCCAGGCTGGCCGGGTGGTGCGAACGGCTGCTCGACGACGCCGACGAGGCGGGCGTCACGCTCGCCTTCGAACCTGAACCGGGGATGCTCGTCCAGGACCTGGCCGACTACGAGCGGCTGCGGCGCCTGCTCGGCGGCCATCCCCGGTTCGGGCTCACGCTCGACATCGGGCACTGCAGGTGCCTGGAACCGCAGGACGTGCCCTCGTGCGTACGGCGGGCGCTGCCGTACCTGGCGCACGTGCAGATCGAGGACATGCGCCGAGGGGTGCACGAGCACCTGGAGTTCGGGGCGGGCGACATCGACTTCCCGCCGGTCATGGCCGCGCTCGCGGGCTACGGCGGCCAGGTGGCGGTCGAGCTGGCCAGGCACGGCCACGCCGCGCCCGAGGTGGCCCGGCGGTCGATCGACTTCCTGAGGAGGGCACATGGGCGACTGGACGGCTGAGGCCGTGCGGCGGGTGAAGGACGACCAGGGCGCGGTTCACCGCCTGTTCCCCGTGGCGGCGCGCGAAGGCGGGCCCGGGGCCAGGCGGGCTCTGCTCCGGCACGTCGACGCGGCGACGGTCGTCGCGCTGTACAGGAACGGCGACGCGGGCGAGCGCCTGGCCGTCCTGGACGCGCTCGCCGACCTCGACCTGGGCGACGCGGGGCTGCCCCTGGTGGAGGACGCGCTGCGCACCAACGACGCCAGGCTCGTCGCCGCGGCCCTCGGCCCCTACGGCGCGCGGACGCTCGACGACCACGCCTACCGCCAGGGCGTGCTGAAGTGCGTGTTCATGTCGATCCCGCTCGACGGGATCGCCGGGCTCGACGAGCGTTCCGACGCCGAGCTGGCCAGGATGCTGACCGCCTACGCCGACGAGCGCAGGGCCGCGGGCAGACCCGTGCCCCGCGACGTGCTGGAGAGGATCTGATGCGCATCTTCGACCCCCACATCCACATGACCTCCAGGACCACCGACGACTACGAGCGGATGCATGACGCCGGCGTGCGGGCCGTCGTCGAGCCGGCCTTCTGGCTGGGGCAGCCGCGCACGAACGTGGGCAGCTTCCTCGACTACTTCGACGCGCTGCTGGGCTGGGAGCCGTACCGGGCAGCGCAGCACGGGATCCGCCACCTGTGCGCGCTCGCGCTCAACCCCAAGGAGGCCAACGACCCGCGCTGCGAAGGCGTGCTGGACGAGCTGCCCCGCTACCTGCTGAAGGAGTCGGTGGTGGCGGTCGGCGAGGTCGGCTACGACTCCATGACCCCTGCGGAGGACAGGGCGTTCGAGGCGCAGCTGGCCATGGCGGCCGAGCATGACCTGCCCGTGCTCGTGCACACCCCGCACAGGGACAAGGCCGAGGGCACCAGGCGCACGCTCGACGTCGTCAAGGGCCTGCCTCCCGAGCGCGTGCTGATCGACCACCTCAACGAGGTGACGGTCGGCATGGTCGCCGACTCCGGCTGCTGGATGGGCTTCTCGATCTACCCCGACACCAAGATGGACCCGGGGCGGATGGTGGCGATCCTCCAGGAGTACGGCACCGAGCGGATGCTGGTGAACTCGGCGGCCGACTGGGGCCGCAGCGATCCGCTGCGCACCAGGGCCGTGGGCGACGCGATGCGCGCGGCAGGCTTCACCGAGGACGACGTCGACAGGGTGCTGTGGCGCAACCCGTCCGCCTTCTACGGCGTCGCCCCGGAAGCGCAGGCCACGGGGGCCGACTACGCGGGCAACACGATCAAGCGGGGTGGCTGATGCGCTTCCTGCACCCCGGCGGCTCCATCGTCCACCTGGCCTACTGCACGAACGTCCACTCCGCAGAGGATCTTCCCGGCATCCACGCCCAGCTGTCCGGCTTCTGCGCCCGCGTCCGCTCCCTGCTCGGGGTACCCAGGCTCGGCGTGGGACTGTGGCTGCCCGCGGGCGCCGCCCGCGCGCTGCTCGACGACCCCCAGGAGCTGGTACGGCTGCGCGCCGCACTCGACTCCCACGGCCTGGAGGTCGTCACGCTCAACGGCTTCCCCTACCGGGGCTTCCAGCAGGAGGTCGTGAAGCACCGGGTCTACTCCCCCGACTGGTCCTCACCCGAGCGGCTGCGCTACACCCTCGACCTGGCCGCGATCCTGGCCGCCCTGCTGCCGGACGACGTGACCGAGGGCTCGATCTCGACGCTGCCGCTCGCCTGGCGCACCGAAGGCGCGCCGACCGCACTGCTGAAGCCACTGGTCGAGGGGTTGCGCGAGGTCAGGTCCAGGACGGGCAGGACCATCAGGGTCGCCTTCGAGCCCGAGCCCGGCTGCATCATCGAGACCACCGCCCAGGCCGCCGAGCTGCTGCCGCGCGACGAGCTGCTCGGCGTCTGCCTGGACGCCTGCCACCTGGCGGTCGGCTTCGAGGGCCTCGACTTCGGCGACCTGCCGATCGTCAAGCTGCAGGCGTCGTGCGCGCTGGAGACGCCTCCGGGGGCGCAGCGGGCGCTCGGGGCCTACGACGAGGCGCGGTTCCTGCACCAGACCAGGTGCGCCTCGGGCTACGCCGACGACCTGGGCGAGGCGCTGGCGCGCCTGCCGTACGGGGAGAGGTGGCGGACCCACTTCCACATGCCGCTGCACGCCGCCCCTCCCCCGCCGCTGACCACCACCGCGGGCTATCTGGGCGAGCTGCTGCGGACCGTGCTGGCCGCGCCGCTGACCAGGCACATCGAGGTCGAGACCTATACCTGGAGCGTCCTGCCGGAGCCCGACGTCACCGGCGGGATCGCGGCCGAGCTGGACTGGATGCGGCGCGAGCTGGCCGTTCTCGGCCTGAAGGAGCTGTGATGGCGCCCATCGTGGTGATCAACGTGGTCGGGCTGACGCCGCGCCTGCTCGCGCACATGCCGGGAGTGTCGAAGGTCGGCGCGGCGGCGGCGCTGCGGCCCGTGCTGCCCGCCGTCACCTGCTCCATGCAGGCCACCCTGCTCACCGGCGCGCCGCCGCGCGAGCACGGGATCGTGGGCAACGGCTGGTACTTCAGGGACCTCGGCGAGATCTTCCTGTGGCGCCAGCACAACGCGCTCATCCAGGGCGGCCAGCTGTGGGACTCCGTGCCGGGCCTGCGCACCGCCAACGTGTGCTGGTGGTACGCCATGGGCGCGGCCTCCGACCTGCTCATCACCCCGCGCCCGATCTACCACGCCGACGGCCGCAAGTCGCCCGACTGCTACACCAGGCCGCCTTCGCTGCATGACGAGCTGCCGCCGTTCCCGCTGTTCAGCTACTGGGGGCCGGGCGCGGGCATCGCCTCGAGCGAGTGGATCGTCGGCGCGTCCGTCCACATCCTGCGCGCCCACCGGCCCGATCTGCTGATGGTCTACGTCCCGCACCTCGACTACGACCTGCAGCGGTACGGACCCGACGGGCCCGAGGCCGTCGCCGCGGCCCAGGCCGTCGACGCCGCGCTCGCGCCCCTGCTGGCCGAGGACGCCACGTTCGTCGTCCTGTCGGAGTACGGCATCACCCCCGCCGCCAGACCCGTCGACATCAACAGGGCGCTGCGCGCGGCCGGACTGCTGGAGGTGTACACGCAGGCGGGGATGGAGTACCTCGACCCGTGGACCTCGCGGGCCTTCGCCGTCGCCGACCACCAACTCGCCCATGTCTACGTGCGCGACCCCGCCGACCTGCCGAGAACGCGCTCGGTCGTGGCCGGGCTGCCGGGCGTCGACGAGGTGCTCGACGGCGCGGGCAAGGCCGCCTACGGCCTCGACCACGAACGGGCGGGCGAACTGGTCGCGGTCGCCGAGCCCGACGCGTGGTTCACCTACTACTACTGGCTGGACGACGCCCGCGCCCCCGACTTCGCCAGGCTCGTCGAGATCCACCGCAAGCCCGGCTACGACCCGGCCGAGCTCTTCATGGACCCCGCCGACCCGCTCGTCAAGGTCCGCGCGGGGCTGGCGCTGGCCCGTAAGCGGCTCGGCCTGCGCTACACGATGTCGGTGGTGCCGCTGGACCCGTCACCGGTGCGGGGCAGCCACGGCCGGCTGCCCGACAGCGCCGAGGACGGGCCTGTCCTGCTCGGTCCCTTCGACGGCGACGCGCACGAGGCCACGGCGGTCAAGGGGCTGATCGAAGGGCTCATTGCCAGGCGCGGAGGCTGACGTCGTCGCAGTAGCCCTGGCCGGCGTCCTTGCGCCAGCAGAAGACCGTCGCCTTCGTCGTGTCCTTGCCGGTGGTGAACGTCATCGAGTAGTAGCCGTACTTCTTACCGCTGTGCGCCCTCCATCCGCCCCTGTGGGGGTCGGCGGTCTTGACGCCCAGCACGGTTCGCCTGCCGTCGGAGCGGACCCAGCCGCTCAGCGTGTACTTGGTGTTCGGGCGTAGCCTGGTCACCTGCTCGGCGGCGGCGTCCATCCCCGAGGTGGAGGTCATCCAGAGCGCTCCCCAGCCGCTGCGCTGGCCGCTGGTGACCTGCTTGACGGTACCTCTGAGGTACCAGGGGGCCAGGTCGGCGCCGTTGAACCCGCCGTTGGCCAGCAGGTTGCGCTCGGTGAGCCGCGCCTTCCTGACCGGGGTGGGGACCGCGGTCGGGGTGGGCGTCGGCGACCGGGTCTTCTTGGCCTTCGGCTTCGGCGACCCGCTCGGCACCGGGCTGGACCACGGGTCGGGGTTCGAGGGGACGGCCACGGGCAGGGTGCTCGGCTGGGGGTCGCCCTGCGCCCGCTCGACGGCCTGCGGCGCGCTGCCGTCCCTGCTGAGCAGTACCCCTGCTGTGACCGCGCCGAGCACGACGACGGTCGCCCCCGCCAGCACGGCGAGCAGCCGCCTGTTCCCCTTCGACGGTCTGCCCTCCTGCCCTGGCGGGCCGGGCGGGGGCGCCTGCGGGGGGATGGTCGGCGGCTGGAGCGCGACCGGCGGGGGCGCCTGAGGCGGGATGGTCGGCGCATGGAGGGCGACCGGCGGGGGCGCCTGAGGCGGGGCGGTCGGCGCATGGAGGGCGACCGGCGGCGACGGCGGCGCGACGGGCCCTGCCTGCGGGCTGACGGGCCCTGTCTGCCGGTCGACGGGGTACGCGTGCTGGTGCCCGGGAGACGGATGCCCGTGTCCGGGAGACGGGTGCCCGGGAGACGGCGGCGGTTGCGGGAGGCCCGTGGCCGCGGGCTGGGGGCCGGGGGACGTGTGGTGCGCGACCGGCGACGGGGGCTCGGAGCCCGGCGACGCCTGCTGGAGGAAGGGGGGCGGCTGCGGTGCGGGCGGGACCTGCGGTAAGGCCTG
The DNA here is from genome assembly GCF_042681425.1 of Nonomuraea mangrovi. Taxonomy (NCBI): domain Bacteria; kingdom Bacillati; phylum Actinomycetota; class Actinomycetes; order Streptosporangiales; family Streptosporangiaceae; genus Nonomuraea; species Nonomuraea mangrovi. Next base: position 45,230 of record NZ_JBHUFV010000060.1, read on the forward strand.
CGTCGCGGGCGGCACAGGGGTGCGGGCGCCGCTCAGGTGGGCCACGAGCTGCTCGGCCGTCGGCCTGCGCGCGGGATCCTTGGCCAGGCAGAGGGCCACCAGGTCACGCAGCCCTCCGGCGAGCACCCCGAGGTCAGGCTCCTCATGCATGATCGAGTGCAGCAGCCCCGGCAGGGTCTCGGTGATGAACGCGGGCCGCCCGTTCGCCGCGAACACCATCGTCATCGCCCACGCGAACACGTCCGCGGGCGGCCCGACAGGGGCCTCGGCGAACTGCTCGGGCGCCATGTACCTGGGCGTGCCGAAGAACTGCCCCTGGTGCGTCATCCCCGCCAGTCCGCCGTCCAGCGCCCTGGCGATGCCGAAGTCGATCACCACCGGACCGTCGGGTCCCAGCAGGATGTTGGCCGGCTTGAAGTCGCGGTGCAGCACGCCCGCACGATGGATGGCGGCCAGCGCCATGGCGGTGTTGAGCGCCAGCCGTTCGAGTGCCGCACCCGTGCGGGGCCCCGCGTCGCGCACCGACTCCTCGAGCGAGGGCCCGGGAACGTACTCGCTGACGATGTAGGGGCTGTCGCCCACCACGCCGGTCGCCAGGATCTGCGCGGTGCAGAACCTCGCCACGCTGGTGGCGATCCGCACCTCGCGGACGAACCGCTCGCGGGCCTCCGCGTTGGCCGTCAGGTAGCCCTGCAGGACTTTGACGGCGACCCTCTGCCCTCCTGGCCCCTCGCCCAGGAAGACGATGCCCTGACCACCTTCGCCCAGTCTGCCGAGGATGCGGTGTCCCCCGACCGCCGCTGGATCCTCAGGTATGAGCGGTCTCATCTCGACCACGATGCCCCTTTTCCCCCGGTTAGCTCCCTAGAGAGGGCACCTGTATATCACCGAAAGGGAGCCCCAGATCATGGACCGCCGATACCCGCGAATCGACCCACGTCAGAGACCGCGGCCGACGTCGGCGACGAACCTGGCGAGCCCCGCGCGCCGGCGGAAGAGCTCGTGCAGCTCGGGCGTCGGCTCGTCGCCGAGACGCTCGAACGGCAGGGCCGTCCACGCGCTGCACAGCACCAGCGTGGCGGCGTAGCCGAGCGCCACCTCGTCGGCGGAGAAGCCCGACCCCTCGGCGTAGGCCGTCTCGATCGCCTCGTGGACGGCGGGCAGGTCCCCGGGCGAGAGCTCTCCCGTGTGGGCTCTGCCCACCAGGAGCTGTCCGAGGTCGAAGCCCGCGCAGGTCGCCCAGGGCCAGCTCCAGTCGATCGCCACGAACCGCGCGGAGCCGTCGGCGGGAACGAGCAGGTTGGCAGGGCAGGCGTCGCCGTGCGAAAGCGTGTGCGGCAGCCCGGCGACCGCATCCACCAGGGAGTCGATCCGCGCGGCGAGCGCCAGCAGGTCGGAGCGCAGCAGCGGATCGGCGTGCGCGGCGACGAGCGGATGCCGCCAGAGGCCGGGGTCGCGCAGCGCGGGCAGGAACAGGTGCTCGACGGGCCCGGCGAGGAAGTGGCGCAGCCCCTCGTTCGGCCCCGCCGCCGGATGCATGGCGGCCAGCTCCCCCAGCAGCCTGGCCGCGGACCTGTACCTGTCGAGGTCCCATGCCGCGTCGGCGGCCCGCACGTCCTCCAGCCACATCACGTAGCGGTCGTCGCCCAGGTCCTCCACGTGGTGCAGGCGGGGCAGGCGCATGCCCTCCGGCAGCGCGAAGCCCGCCAGGTAGGTGTCGAGGTCGACCCGCCACGGGAAGTGCGCGGCCTTGTCCTCGAACCCGGGACGCCGTTGCGGCGACTCGATCGACTTGACGAAGAAGGACCACGGCACGCCCCCCGTCGTGGTGCCGTGGAGCCTGCGCAGCGAGGTGGTGGACAGCGCGCCGAACCCATGCGGGGCCACGGGCTCGCTGCGCTGCTCGGCGATCTCGGCGAGCGGGTCGCCGAGGCTGCGCCGTACCAGGGCCCTGATGTCCATGCCTCGACCTTGCTCCCTCTCGCGATCTCCTCGCATGAGTAAGGGCTACTCAAATACGCTTCCAGCGTGGCAGGTTCGTGGCCCTTCGCAGGCCGTGCGGCGGAGCTGGCCGAGATCAGGTCAGCCGCCGCCGGCCTGGTCGTCGTGGGCGCTCCGGGGGTGGGCAAGAGCCGCCTGGTGGCGCAGGCCGTGGGTGGTCTCGACGACGTGGCGTGGGTGCGGGCCACGGCCGCGGCGGCCGAGCTGCCGCTTGGCGCCTTCGGGCCGCTGCTGCCCTCCACGCCGCCCGCGGGCAACCCGCTCGGCTGGGCGGCCGACGCCGTGCGCGCGCCCGTCCTGGTCGTGGATGACGCGCACCTGCTCGACGCCGCCTCCGCCGCGCTCGTCCACCACCTGGTGGCGCGCGGCCGTACCAGGGTGATCGCGACCTTACGCACGGAGACGCCCGCGCCCGACGCCGTGCGGGCGCTGTGGAAGGACGACCTGCTGCCGCGCATGGAGCTGGCGCCGCTGACGGCGGAGGAGACCGGGCGGGTCCTCGAACGGGCACTGGGCGGCAGGGTGGAGCCGGGCACGGTGACGCGGCTGTGGCACGCGAGCCGGGGCAACGCCCTCTACCTGCGCGAGCTGGTGCTGGCAGGCATGCTCGCCGACAGCGGCGGCGTGTGGCGCTGGCGGGGGCCGCTGTCGATCACGCCGTCGCTGCGGGACACGATCGCGGGGCGCGTCGGCGAGCTGACGCCCGACGAGCGTGAGGTCCTGGAGCTGCTGGCCTACGGCGAGCCGCTCGGCGCCGATCTGCTCTCGTCGCTCGCCTCGGCCGCCGCGGTCGAGCGCCTGGAGGACCGCCAGCTCGTGACGGTCGAGCTGGAGGGCCGCCGCCTGCAGGTACGGCTCGGCCACCCGCTCTACGGCGAGGTGATCAGGCACGGCTGCGGCACCCTGCGCGCCCGCAAGCTCCTGCGCAAGCTGGCCGACGCCGTGGCGGCGTCGGGCCTGCGCCGCCGCGAGGACGTGCTGCGCGTGGCGGTGTGGCGGCTCGACAGCGGCGCGGCCAGCGACCCCGAGCTGCTGCTCGCCGCCTGCGACCTGGCCAGGATGGCCCGTGACCTGGAGCTGGCCGAGCACCTGGCCCGCGCGGCGGGCGACGGCTTCCGGGCCAGGCTCGCGCTGGGCAGCATCCTGTTCTACGCCGACCGCTACGCAGAGTCGGAGGAGGCGTTCGCCGCCGCCTCCGCACTGGCCCGTGACGACTCCTCCCGCACCGACTGCGCGACCACCAGGGCGTTCAACCTGTTCTGGGGGCTGGGCAGGGTCGAGGAGGCGCTGGAACTGATGACGGCGATCGACCGCTCGATCACCGACGCCGACGCGCGACAGGGCGCCCGCAGCACCAGGTCCTCGCTGGAGGTGTTCGCCGGCGACCTGGAGGCGGCGAGGGCGTCGCTGCGGGCCGCGGCCGCGATGGGGCCCTCCACGCATCCGCGCAACGTGCTGGCGTCCGGCACGACCGAGGCCGTCATCCTGGCCGCCGAGGGCAGGGCGACCGAGTGCCTGGAGACGGTCGCCCGCACCGAGGCGGCGCTCGACCGCGCGCCGAACGCGCTGCCGAGCCTCAGGGCGGCGATCCTGGAGGCCGCCTCGGAGGCCGCGCTCTTCCTGGGCGACCTGGCCGCGGCCGAACGCTACGCCGAGCAGGGGCGTGGCCTCGACGGCGAATTCGGAGCGTGGGCCAAGGCGATCATTTACTTCGGCACCCGCAAGGCGCAGGCGCTCAGGCTGCGCGGCAGCATCACCGACGCGCTGGGCTGGTGCAGGGAGGCGATCGCCCGCCTGCCCGAGCGCAGCGTGTGGGCTGGCCTGTGCCTGGGCGAACTGGCCCACGCCCACGCGATGCTCGGCGAGGTCGAGGCGGCGGAAGAGGCGATCGCGCTGGCCGAGCGCAGAGGGCTGCCGCTCGGCCCTCCCGTCGTCGTCCCCGTGGAGCAGGCGAAGGTGTGGACGCTGGCCGCCCGCGGCGACATCTCCGGCGCCGTCTCGACCGCGCTCGCCGCGGCCGAGCGGGCGCTGCCCGCCCAGGTGCCTTTCCTCCTCCACGACGTCGTACGGCTCGGCCGGCCGGCGCAGGTCGCCGCCCGCCTGACGGGCGAGGGCCCGCTGGTCGCGCTGTTCGCCGAGCACGCCGCCGCCCGCACCGGGCCCGACCTGGACGCCGTCTCCGCCGGCTTCGAGCGGCTCGGCCTGATCGTCCACGCCGCCGAGGCGGCCGCCCAGGCCGCCCTCCGCCACCGCCATGAGGGGCTGACCCGCGCGGCCAGGGCGGCGGAGACCAGGGCGTGGGCGCTCGCGCGGCGCTGCCAGGGCGCCCGCACCCCCGCGCTGCTCGATCTGGACGTGCCCGACCTGACCCCTCGCCAGCGCGAGGTCGCCCTGCTCGCCGCCCAGGGCCTGACCAACAGGGAGATCGCGGCCCGCCTGGTGGTGTCGATCAGGACGGTCGCCAACACCCTCTACGCGGTCTACGAGAAGACCGGCGTCAGCGACCGCGCGGCGCTGGCGGACCTGCTGGGCTGAGCCCTTCCCGCGATGTTGACGCGCCCCGGCATGGCTTCTATGGTTCATTACAGGAGTAACGAACCAACGAAGCGAGAAGCCATGTTCGACGACCGGAGCCCCATCTACCGGCAGATCGCGGACCGCATCAAGGCCGAGGTCATGAGCGGGGCGCTGAAGGGAGACGAGCAGGTCATGTCGACCAACCAGTACGCCGCCTTCTACCGGATCAACCCCGCCACCGCGCAGAAGGCGTTCCAGCAGCTGGTCGACGAAGGCGTCCTCTACAAGAAACGAGGTATCGGGATGTTCGTCAGCCCTGCCGCCCGGGACACGCTCCGCGCGGAGCGCAGGGAGGGCTTCTTCAGCGAGGTGGTCGACCCGATGGTGGCCGAGGCCAAGGCCATCGGCATCGCGCTCGACGACGTGATCGACCGCATCAGGAACAGCCGATGAGGATCGACGTCGAGAACCTCCGCGTGAGCTACGGCGAGGTCACGGCCATCGAGGGGCTGTCGCTCGCGCTCGACGGCGGCAAGATCTACGGGCTGCTCGGCCGCAACGGCGCGGGGAAGACGAGCCTGCTGTCGGTTCTGGCGGGCTTCCGCAGGCAGAGCGGGGGCAGCGCCCTGGCCGACGGCCGCCCCATCTTCGAGAACACCGCGACCACCAGGGAGATCTCGCTGATCCGCGACGCGGGGGAGACGATCGACCTGGGCACCGTGGAGGACGCCCTGTACTTCGCCGAGGACCTGCGCCCCCGATGGGACGCCGCCTACGCGAAGGAGCTCATCGACCTGTTCGAGCTCGACCCCAAGAAGAACGTCAAGACCATGTCCAAGGGCCAGCGCTCGGCCGTCGGTGTGGTCGTGGGGCTCGCCTCGCGCGCTCCGCTGACCATGTTCGACGAGTCCTACCTCGGCATGGACGCCCCTTCCAGGCAGGCCTTCTACGACGCGCTGCTGGCCGACTTCATGGCGCACCCGCGCACCATGATCCTGTCCACTCACCTCATCGAGGAGGTCAGCGCCCTGTTCGAGGAGGTCGTGATCATCGACAGGGGCCGCCTCGTCGTCCACTCCCCCGCCGACGAGCTGGTGTCCATGGGCACCTCCGTCACGGGGCCCACCGAGCAGGTCGAGTCCTTCACCAGGGACCTCACCGTCCTCGGCACCAAGAAGCTCGGCCCCACCAGCTCCGCCATGGTCTACGGCAGGCTCGACCACGCGGAGGCCCGCAGGGCGGGTCTGGAGACGGGCCCCATCGCGATGCAGGAGCTGTTCATCCACCTGACGGGAGGCCCGGCCTCATGAGATTCCCCAGCCGCCTCCTCTGCGCCAACATGTGGGTCGCGGGCTTCGCTTGGCTGGCCTACTTCGTGGTCATCACGCTGGTCACCGTCGGCATCGCCGTCTGGGGCGACCTCGACGAGAGCGTGTGGGAGAAGGCCGTCCAGCTGACCCGCTGGTACGCGCTGTTCGCCGGCGTCGCCCTGGTCACCGAGTTCCTGCCGCTGTTCATCGCCCACGGGCAGAGCCGCCGCCAGTTCGGCTTCCAGGCGGCGGTCACCCTCGCGATCTTCGCCCCGTTCCTGTCCGTCCTGCTGGTGATCAGCTTCCTGCTGGAATCCGTGCTGTACGGCGTGACGGGCTGGACCTGGGCGCTCGACCACGCCCACCTCTTCACCGCCCCCACCCAGGTTCCGCTGATCTTCGTCGAGTACACGGTGATGTTCCTCGCCTGGCTCGTGACCGGCGCCTTCGTCTCGGCCGCGTTCTACCGGTGGCAGGGCGGGGGGCTGCTGGCCGTACCCGTCGGCATCGTCATGATCCTGTTCGCGCAGAGCACGATCGGCGACAAGATGCCGCTGCCGTTCATCACCTTCAAGCTCGGCTTCGACCTCCAGGAGTCGGTGGGGCTCGCGCTCACCGCGGGGCTGGCCACCTTCGCCGTCGGGCTTGGCCTCACCTGGCTGATCATCCGCGACGTCCCGTTGCGGAACAACGTGTGACGAGCAGCCGCCGGGCGAGCTCATCGAGCTCGCCCGCCACCGCGGCGGGGTGGTCCAGATGGAGATCGTGCCCGGCCTGGGGCACGGTGACGAACCGGGCGTCCGGGCGGAGGCGCCGCATCTCGGCCACCTCCCCCGCGGGCAGGATGCCCTGCTCGCCGAGGACGACGGTCGCCGGGCAGGTGATGCGCGCCCACGCCTCCCAGTTCGAGCGATGCACGTGGTCGGCGACGACGTTCACGATGACCTCGGGGTCGAACGGCGGGCGCAGGCCGTCCGGCGTGGAGACCAGCCCTGCGGCCCATCCCTCGCCCACCGGCCCGCCGCCGAAGAATCCCGCCGCGTCCCCCCGGGTGGCGAAGGGGACGGGCCACGAGCCGAGCCAGCCGTCGATCTGGCCGGGCAGTCCGGTCTCGCCCGGTGCGGCGCCCGCCTCGACCAGCAGGAGCGCGGCGACGAGGTCAGGGTGCGCGGCGGCGGTCTGGATGGCGGTGACCCCGCCGAGCGACTGCCCTGCGAGGATCACCGGCGCGACGTCGAGCGCTCGGATCGCTTCGACGGCGTCGGCGACGAAGGCGGCCCTGGAGGTGTCGCCAGGCCGCGGCTCGCTGTCGCCGTGTCCGCGCTGGTCCAGAGCCAGAAGCCGGTAGCGGCCACCGAGGCGCTCGCCGAGCGGTTCCCACTCGCGGGACTGCCCCGCCAGGCCGTGAAGCAACAGGACGGCGGGCCCCGGTCCTCCGCTGTCGCGGCAGACCAGCCGAACGCCGTCATGCTCAAGAGTCATCGTGGTCCACATCGCCGGACACTCTACGCAGGGGGCGAGAGGCGAATGTGGAGGCATCGTGGGTAGGGGACGCCCATGACCACGCTCATGGACAAGCTGCGCGCGTACCTGCGCAGCCCGCAAGGCAAGCAGACGATCGAGAAGGCCAAGCGCATGGCCAACGACCCGCAGAACCAGGCCAAGGCGCGACGGTTCCTGAACCGGCTGCGCCCGCGCCGGCATTGAGGCAGGCCGGACCGGACGGAGGACCGGCAACCTGAGCCCTCGCCCGCACCCGACCGGGCGAGCGGCTTACTGCCATGCCCGGACAGCGGGCCGTGCCCGAGCCGAGCGGCTGACCTGCCGCACCCGGCCGCGCCTTCGCCACCTCAAGAACTGGAGCCTGCTGCCGCCCGGCCCATGAGGCGCTCGGCGAAGGCGGACATCTGGTCGCGCTGCTCGTCCGGTTCCGTGGCGCCGGAGCTGACGACGATACGGGTCACGCCCTGCTCGGCGAGGGCCGCGACCTGCTCGGCGGAGATGTCCATCGACGCGGACCGGGTGTACTCCAGCGCCTCCGGATCGCGCCCCGCCTCCACGGCGGCCTTCCTGGCGATGTCCAGCTGAACGGCCCGCTCGTCGGCGTGGAGCGCGCCGCCGGGGAAGTACCCGTCGCCGCGCAGCCCGGCGCGGCGCGCGGCCGCCCGGCTCGACCCGCCGACGTGGATGGGCAGACGCGTGACCCCGTAAGGCTTCGGGAAGCTGCTCAGGTTCTCGAAGGCGAAGAACTCCCCTGCGTAGCCGACGCCCTCCTCGCCGCCCTCCCAGAGCAGCCGCAGCACGTCGATCGCCTCGTCGGCCCTGCGGCCGCGGGTGGCGTAATCGACGCCCACCGCCTGGGCCTCACCGGGCAGCGCCCCCAGCCCCACCGTCAGCAGCCGCATCCGCCCCTTCGACAGCACGTCGATGGTGGCCAGGCGTTTGGCGAGCGTCACGGGGTGGTGGTACGGCAGCAGCAGCACGCCCGTGCCCAGCAGGATCCGGCTCGTGTGCGCGGCGGCGAAGCCCAGGCAGTCGAGAGGATCACCGTACGGCAGCGACGGCGGCATGGCGAAGGAGCCGATGGTCGCGCCGGGGTAGAGCACGATGTGCTCCGGCACGTACAGGGACTCGAAGCCGCCTTCCTCGGCGTGCTGGGCGTAGGCGGCGAGCTTGTCTGGGTCGACCCCGTGATACGGCGTGCTGTAGCTGATCCCGAACTTCATGGCGGCCACGCTAAAACGTTGACGCCAGCGTCAAGGCAACCTGTGAGAGCCCCGGGAACCCCCACGCCCGCCAACCGCCTCGGGGCTCATCGCACCGACTCGAGCGGAGGGCCGGCTAGGCCGCGCCGGCGCGGAGGAAGAGCCCGCCCACGTCGCGAAGGTAGTGGCGGAACGCGGGGGGATGGATGACGTCGAATTCCGCGCCCACCGCGGCGAGGATGAGCACCGGCCAGTCGAAGGCGTCCACCTGCAGCCGCAGGTGGCAGGAGCGGTCGTCGACGGGCTCGACCCGGCCGCCGGTGACGGCGGCGACCTGCTCGACCACTCCGGCCGGAGCGTGGAGGAGGACGGTGATGTCGTGCCGGGTGGGGCGGGAGCCGAGCCGGTCCTGGACGAAGGCGGCGGCGTCGGCGGCGGGCAGGTCGCGAGGGCGGAAGCGGGCTCCGGTGGCGGCCGGGTCGGTAAGGCGGTCGAGTCGGAACACGCGCCAGTCCGCGCGATCAAGGTCGAAGGCGACCAGATACCAGCGGCGCTTGAGTGAGACGAGCCGGTGCGGCTCGACCAGCCGGGTGGCCGGCTCGCCGGACGGGCCGGCGTAGGTGAAGGTGAGCCGTTCGTCGTCGCGGCACGCCTGGGCGATCACGGTGAGCGTGGCGGCGTCGATCTGAGGGCCGTCCGTCGGCACGGCGACGGTGGAGTCCCGTACGGCGTCCACACGGCGGCGCAGGTGGGGCGGCATCACCTGGACGACCTTGGTCAGGGCGCGCAGCGAGGTCTCCTCGATGCCCTCGACGGTGCCGCCGGCGGCGGTGCGAAGGCTGACCGCGATGGCGACGGCCTCCTCATCGTCGAGCAGCAGGGGCGGCATCGCCGTACCGGATCGGAGCTGGTAGCCGCCGGCGACGCCGCGGTTGGCGTCGACCGGGTAACCCAGCTCCCGTAGCCGGTCGATGTCGCGGCGCAGGGTGCGCTCGCTCACTGCGAGCCGATCGGCCAGTTCCAGGCCGGGCCAGTACCGGTGGTTCTGCAGCAGGGACAGCAGCCGCAGCATGCGCGCGCTCGTGTTCGCCATGATTCCAGGTTCCCGCATATTCCGGTCAGGAAGTGACATGAATTGTCTCTAGCGTTGCTTCCATGAACGAAGGAACGCAGATGAGGATCCTGGTGACCGGGGCGACGGGGATCGTCGGCCGCCACGTGGTTGACCGGCTCGTGAGGGCGGGCGCCGACGTGCGGGCGCTGACCCGCAACCCCGCGGAGGCCAACCTGCCGCCCCAGGTGGAGGTCGTCGAGGGCGACCTCACCGCACCCGCGAGCGTGGCCGCCGCGCTGGAAGGCGTGGAACGCGTGTACCTGTTCTCGGTGGAGGAGAGCGCGCGCGAGGTCGTCGCGCTGGCCGCGCAGGCGGGAGTACGGCGCATCGTGGTGCTGTCGGCGGCGTCGGTGACCGCCGGTCTGCACACCAACCCGGTGGAGCGGGCGGTCGAGGAGTCCGGGCTGGAATGGACGCACGTACGGCCGTGCGGGTTCATGACGAACCTGCTGCAGATCTGGGCACCCTCCATCCGGGCTGAGCGCGTGGTCCGCTACCCGTTCGCGGACGAGCCGATGAACCTCGTCCACGAGGCCGACATCGCCGCCGTCGCGGTCGCCGCGCTGCTGGAGGACGGTCATCACGGCAGGGCGTACACCTTGACCGGGCCCGGCTTGGTTACCATTCGCGAGCAGGTGGCGGCCATCGGCGACGCGCTCGGCGAACCGGTTCGCTACGAGGAGGTCACCCGCGAGCTCGCCCGTGAGCTGATGAAGGCGCAGGGAGGGTTCGCCGCCGAGTCGGCCGACCTCATGCTGGGCTTCGTCGAGTACGGCGGTGATGCCGCCAAGGGCGCCGACGGCTACGCCGACCAGGACTGGTCGGCGCTCATGCGGGTCTGGCCGGACGTGGAGCAGGTCACCGGACGCCCCCCACGCAGCTACGCCGAATGGGCCCGCGACCACGTCGCGGACTTCCGCTGATCGTCGCCGATCTCCCTGGGCGTCCCGCCGACCCCAGGGGTCCGGCTCGATCCACCCGGTGCGGGCCTCGCCTCCTGCGGGTCACCGCTGCCGGTCTTCCCGCTGGTTCAAGGTCGCGGGCGATCATGGCACCATCGTGGCCGCCGAGTGATCATGCGGGCAATTCCCCCGAACCATCCACAGCAGACGTGATCGTCGGGGTGTGACGGGCCCTACTATGACGAATCGGTACGCAGGGTCGCAGCGGGTCCACGGGTTCTCGCGGGCACAGGGGGAAGGAAGCCAATGGCAGCGGAGATTCTTCGGCCTCGCGGCGAGACCGCCAAGGTCGTGCCCATCGAGCTCTTCTTCGATCTCGTCTACGTGTTCGCCATCACTCAGCTGTCCCACCTGCTCCTCGCCCATCTCGACGTGGCGGGAGCCGCGCAGACGCTGCTGCTCACGCTGGCGGTGTGGTGGGCGTGGATGTACGCCACGTGGACCACCAACCTGGGCAATCCCGACCATCCCGTGCTGCGGCTGACGCTGACAGGGATGATGTTGGCAGGCCTGGTCATGTCGGCGGCGCTGCCCCAGGCGTTCGGTGATCGGGCGCTGTGGTTCGCGGGCGCGTACGTCGCCATCCAGGTCGGGCGGGCGATGGCGGTGGCCGTCGCGACGCGGACCTTCCCGATCGGGCGCACCTTCCGGTTGATCCTGGTCTGGCACGTCGCGAGCGCCGCACTGTGGATCACCGGCGCCGTCCTCGGCGGCACGGCCCAGGCGGTGCTGTGGATCGCCGCGCTGCTGGTGGAGTACGGCGGGCCGTGGGCGGGCTACCGCACGCCGTATGCCGGCAGGGTCTCGACCACCGACTGGACGATCGACGGCGCGCACATGGCCGAGCGCTGCCAGCTCTTCGTGATCATCGCGCTCGGCGAGTCCGTGCTGGTCACCGGGCTGACTCTGGCCGACAACGACCACCTGACGGCGGCGACGGTGGCCGCGTTCGTGATCGCCTTCCTGGGCAGCGTGGCGATGTGGTGGGTCTACTTCGACCGTACGGCGGAGGCCGCCGCCGAGGCGATCGCCGAGTCGGACGACCCGGCACGGCTGGGCAGGTCGGCCTACACCTACATCCACATCCCGATGGTCATGGGGATCATCATCACCGCGGTCGGCGACGAGCTGGCGATCGCGCACCCGACCGGCGAGATCTCGCTGGGCACCGCGCTGACCGTGCTCGGCGGGCCCGCGCTGTTCCTGGTGGGGCACGCGCTGTTCAAGCGGGCCGTGTTCGGCGACCTGTCGCTCAACCGGATCGCCGGGGTCGCGGTGCTGGCCGCGGTCGGGGTGCTGGTGATCCTCGCACCGTCGCTGATGCCGCCGCTGGCCCTCGGGATCGTGGCCACGCTGGTCGTGGGCGCGGTGGCGGCGACCGACGCCCTGCTGGAGCGTCCCCGCCGCCCCTGACGCCTGCCGTTCTCCGAGGAGCCGTCGAATCGGCGAATCGGCGAGCACCGGATCAGGCGAGCAGCGCGCCCATCAACAGGTCGACGGTGTCGTCGAGCGAGCTGTCCTGGTCGATGATCCGCTCGTCCGTGTCGGGCAGCAGGTCCCGCTCGACGTACCACTCCCTCATCAGCTCCTCGCCGAACTCCGCGCACTGCGGCCTGGTGGCATGCCGCCGGAGGGTCTCTTCGAGCGGAACGTCCAGGTAGAAGAACTCCGCCCGCCCCGCGTGGTCGCGCTCCAGCGCCGCCAGCATGGGCGCGTAGCGGTCCGCCGCGAGGATGCCTTCGAGGACGACGTGGTGCCCGTGCTCCAGCGAGTACCGGGTGATCGTGTCGATGAGGCCGATGTTCACGCCGTCGGGCCTGTCGTGCTCGCGCAGGATGTCGCGGCGGACGACGTCCTGGCCGACGACGGCCAGGCCGCGCCTGCCGTAGGCGGCGCGGAGCGCTCGGGCGGCGGTCGTCTTGCCCGAGCCCGAGTTGCCGCGAAGGACGACGAGCCGCGTGGACGCCGTCACGGGAGGAAGCCGTTGGCGGCCAGGGCCAGCAGGCGGTCCATGAGGTCGTCGCGGCCCGGCGACTGCTCGACCGCCCACGCGATGCCGGCGACGAGGGCCAGCAGCTCGGCGCCGGTGACCTCGGGGCGCACCTCTCCCGCCTGCTGCGCCCTGGCCAGCAGCCTGCCGCCCGCCGTACGCATGGCCTCGCAGGACGCGTGCAGTTCCGAGCCCTCCTGGCGGAGCGCGGCCATCACGGATTCGGGCAGCCCCCGGTAGGTGGTCGAGCGGACGGCGAACACGCGCAGCCAGTCGAGCAGGGCCTGGCGCGGAGCGTCGGCGGTCAGCAGCTCGTCGGCCCGCTCGCGCAGGGCCTCGAAGCCCGCGCGGGTCAGCGCCTCCAGCAGCGCCTCCCGCGTGGGGAAGTGCCGGTAGAGGGTGCCGATGCCCACGCCGGCGCGGCGGGCGACCTCGCGCAGCGAGGCGTCCGTGCCCTGCTCGGCGAACACCTCACGGGCCACGCCCAGCAGGTGTTCGTAGTTGCGCCGCGCGTCGGCGCGGGCCACGTCGGCCATGCGTCCTCCTGTTGACAACCGGAGCAGTGCTCCGCCTATTATCGGAGCACTGCTCCACATCCTAGGCACGGGAGACGCAGATGACACGAATCGTGCTGGTCACAGGCGCGACAGGAAAGCAGGGCGGCGCGACCGCCCACCGGCTGCTGGCCGACGGCTGGCGGGTGCGGGCGCTCGTGCGCGACCCCTCGGCGGCGGCCGCGCGGGAGCTCGAAGCCGCGGGGGCCGAGCTCGTCAGGGGCGACATGGGCGACAGGGCCGCGCTCGACGCCGCCGCCGAGGGCGCCTACGGCGTCTTCAGCGTCCAGCCCACCGCGGGCTCGCCCGACTTCGACCACGAGGAGGTACGGCTCGGCGTCAACGTGGCCGACGCCGCGCGCCAGGCGGGCGTGAAGCACCTCGTCTACACCTCGGTCGGCGCGCTCCATCGCGCCCCCACCGTCCGGCCGTGGGCGCCCAAGCTGGACATCGAGCGACACGTGCGCGCGAGCGGCGTGCCGTACACGATCCTGCGGCCCGTGCAGTTCATGTCGAACCACCTCGACCCGCGCTTCGGCGTCTTCGGCGAGACCGCGCTGGTCAGGATCATCCCGCGGGGGATGACGGTCCAGCTGATCGCCGTGGCCGACATCGGGGCGTTCGCCGGGCTCGCCTTCGGCGACCCCGACGCCTACGTGGGCAGGGAGATCGAGCTCGCGGGCGACGAACTGCCGCGCGACAGCCTGGTCGCGGCGGTCCGCGAGGTGGTGGGCGTGCCGATCGACACCGACCCGCTGCCCGCCGAGCTGCGCGAACGGCTCGGCGGCTACGAGCCCGACCTGACGGGATCCTTCGCGGGATGGAGCGCGGACGTGCCCATGCTCAGGAGGCTTCACCCCGGCCTGATGGACTTCGCGACGTGGATGGAGCGTGAAGGGGCGGCCGCGTTCCGGGCCCTGGCGGCCGGCGGAAGTGTCGGTCGCGCCTCCTAGAGTGGGGCGCGTGCTTCCAGATCTACGTGAGCCCGTCATCAGGCAGCTCGCCGAGTCCGACCTGGCCCGACACCACTGGAGGGCCGACGACGAGGACGGCGGGGTGTGGCTGTTCGAGAGCGTCGAGGGCGACGGCGAGCACTGGGCGATCAGGCAGGTCGAGATCGGCGCCGACCGCTCGGTCCACCGCTACTGGTGGCGCCACCTGCAGGACGAGCACGGCTTCCTCACCGACCAGGCGCTGGAGATCTGGGAGCTGACGGAGATCAGCCGGGAGGCGTTCGAGTCGGTGTGGGAGCTGGCCGGGTAGCCGCGTCAGCCCTGGGCGAGCGGCACGGCCACGGAGATCTCGCCGCCCAGCTTCCGGCCCATCCGCAGGTCGAGGTCGTCACCGCTCCAGAACCTTCCAGGGTCGTACCAGTTGGGCCTGCGTCCGGGGGAGAGCAGGCCCATCTCCTCGTAGGTGACGGCGACGACCTCGGCGCAGTAGGCGCGCTCCAGCGTCCGCTCCCCCACCTCACGCCGGAGGCGCGGAACCCTGCCGCGCAGCCACCGCCCCGCCAGGCGCGCGGTCGAGGGGAACGGCGTGCCGTCGAGCCTGGCGACCGTGCGCAGGGCCGCGTCCTCCATCTCGCCGGTGGCCATGGGCTCGAGCTGCCGTAGCCAGCCGCGCTGGCCGTACCTCTGGCCCCACACGGTGACCGCCTCGCGCAGGTCGTGCAGCTGCACCCCGCGCTGGTGGGTGCCCGACCACAGGTCGAGCAGAGACTTGCCGAGCTCGGCGTGCCACATCATCGGCGGCATGTCCTCGATGACGATGGACATGCCCACGTGGTTGACCGGGCTGTTGGTCACCGTCTGGATCGCCCGGTCGGGCACCGAACGTCCCCTGAACACCCAGAGGTCGCCGGTGCGGGTGAGGTTCACGGCCTCGTCGAGAGTCAGCACACCACTACCCTAGGCACATGCGCACGAAGTGGTGGAAGATTCTCGGCCTGGCCGGTATGGCGGGAGTCGCCGCGACCGGTGTCGTCATGGCCCGCGCCGAACGGCGGCGCCGCGCCTACACGCCGGAGGAGATCAGGTCCAGGCTTCGCGAGCGCGTCGAGGTCCCCGACAAGAGGGCCTGACCCTCAGCCGACCGGGCGCAGCTCGTGGACGAAGACCACGTCGGGGTAGGCGGGGTTGTCGCTGTAGCCCTGGATGCCGCTCAGGTAGGCGCGCTGGTAGTTGACCACCCACGGCACCGCGGCCGCCGCCTGCACGTCCAGCAGCCGCCTGCCGAGCTTGGCGTAGGCCTTCTGCGCCGCCGCGCGGTCGGTGACCGTGAGCTGGGGCAGGGTGTCGATCAGCGCGTCGGCGTCGCGGTCCTTGAGGTAGGTCAGGTTGAACTGGACGCTCTCCGCGCTCCTGAAGACGTTGGCGAACCAGGAGTAGGCGTCGGCGTAGTCGGGCCACCAGTACATGAGGAAGATGTCCTGCCCGCGCTTCTTGCCGCGCGCCCACTGCTCCTCCCACGGCATCGCCTTGGCCACGAGCGTGACGTTGAGCGGCTCGAGGGTGGCGGCCAGGCGCTGGACGAAGACGCGCTGGTCCTCGTCGCCCTGGGCGTAGGTGAGGGTGAGGCGGAGCGGGAGACGGCCGGGGCCGTACCCCGCCCTGGCGAGCAGGTCCGCCGCGCCCTGCAGGTCCTGCCGGGGTGAGCGGCCCGCCACGTGGCCGAGCAGCCCGTCTGGAACCAGGCCCGTCGCGGGAGAGGCGGCCCCGCGCAGCACGCGGAGCGTGCCCGAGTAGTCGATGGTCTTGCGCAGCGCCCTGCGGATCCGCACGTCGGTCAGTGGGCCCGAGGCGGTGTTGAACAGCAGCATCGCCGTCTGGAACGACGGCATGTCGGCGGTGCGCACGCCCGCCGTCCTGCTCGCCCTGCGGTACAGGGCCGGGTTCAGCCGGTGTACGAAGCTGACCTCGCCCTGCAGCAGGCGGCGCCACGCCTCCTCGGGTTCGGGGACGACCACGTACTTGACGGTGGTGTAGTGGGGTCTGTCCCAGCCGCCCCAGTAGGCCGGATACGCCTTGAGCGTGAGCTCGTCGCTCTTGCCCTTGCGCCAGCCGGCGACCGTGTACGGGCCCGTGCCCGCGTCTCTTCCGGTCGAGACCCACTTCTTGAGGTCGGGCGCGGCGGCGGTGTCGTAGATGTAGGCGGCGTATCCGGAGGAGGCGACCAGGTCGAGCGGCACCGCGTACTTCAGCGTGAACGTGACCGTGAGAGGGTCGTCGACCCTGATGGTCTCGACCGCGTCCCAGATGTAGGAGGCGCCGCTCTTGGAGGCCATGGTGCGCTCGATCGACGCCTTGACCGAGGCCGCGTCCATGGGTCTGCCGGTGTGGAAGGTGACGCCGGAGCGCAGGGTGAAGGTCCAGGTCCTGCCGTCGGGCGAGGCGCGCCACGCGGTGGCGAGGCGCGGGCCCGCCTTCTTGGTGACCGGGTTGTAGAACGTCAGCGACTCGTAGATGTTCTGCATCGCGATGATCTCGTTGGAGTAGGAGCTCGCCGGGTCCCAGTCGGTGACCACGCCGAGGTTCTCCACGTACACGAACGTGGACTCCTTCGCGGGCGGCCGCTGCTCCTGCCGTGCGAGCGGGGCCGAACAGCCCGCGAGAAGGAGCGCGAGCGCGGCCGCGATCAGCCGACGGCGCATCTGCCTCCCTCTACTCCCCGATTGTGCTGGCGAACCTACTCCAAGATCACGAAATCACGCTGAAAATCCCGAAAAATCGGGAAAAAGTGAGGTGCAGTTGCTAGGCTCTCACCTGTCCCAAATCCGGGGTTCCGATGCTAGGGACCGACCGGAGTGAGGTGTCATGGGCCGAAGCCGCACGATCAGGGTGAAGATCGTCGGCCTGCTGCTAGTCCCGCTGGTCTCGATGATCACCTTGTGGGGTGTCATCGTGGCCGTGACCGCAGGCGAGAGCCTTGAGCTGCGTTCGTACAAGGAGCGCTGGACCAATCTACGCCAACCGGCGAGCCAGTTGATCGGCGAGCTTCAGCGCGAGCGGCTGACCTCGGCCAGACTCGTGGTGCGCCGGCACGCTCCCGCGGACCAGAGCGACGCCTACGAGCAGCGGGCCAGGACCGACGCGGCCAGAGACAGTTTCCGGCGGCTGTCGGACCGCTCGCGCAGCTCCAGCAGCGAGGCGGTGCGCCGCCAGATCGACACGGTCCTCAGCCAGCTGTCGCGCCTTGAGGCGATCAGAGGCGAGGTCGACGCGGGACTGTCGCCCAGGCTGCCCACGATCGAGGCCTACAACGCGATCTCCGACGCGATCTTCGGCCTGCAGCGCAGCGTCGCGCTGATCGACGACATCCCGATCTACGAGCAGTCACGCCTGGTCATCAACCTCGGGTACGCCAAGGAGCTGCTGACCAGGGAGCAGGCCATCGCGGTCGGCAACCCCGCCGACGAGGAGCGCAAGCTCTTCACCCAGCTCGTCGGCAACCGCCGCTTCCTCATCGACCAGGCGCTGTCCGAGCTGGACGCGCCGCTGCGCGAGATCCAGGTCGGCATCATCACCACCCCTGCGTACCAGCGGCTGAGGATCATGGAGGAGCAGATCATCGCGGGCCGCGCGCCCGCCGACTGGCCCTCCACCTCCACCGCGCTGGCCAACGCCATCCAGAACGCGCAGAACGAGGCGAGCGTCGTGCTCACCGAGCGCGCCGAGCCCGTGGCCGACGCGGTGCTCGTCAACGCCATGGTCCTGGCGGGCACCGGCCTGCTGGTCGTGGTGGTCTCGATCGTGATCTCGCTGCGCATGGGCAACAGGCTGTCCAAGGAACTGGCGGGACTGCGCCAGGCGGCGCTCGAGGTGGCCGAGACCGAGCTGCCGCAGGTGGTCCGCAAGCTGCGTCAGGGCGAGGAGGTCGAGATGCCCGAGCTGACCGTGCCGGGCAGGACAGCCGAGATCGCGGACGTCGGCAAGGCCTTCGCCACCGTCCAGCAGACCGCCGTCGAGGCGGCCGTGGGCGAGGCCAGGCTGCGCGCCGGCGTCGGCCAGGTCTTCCGCAACCTCGCCAGGCGCAGCCAGACGCTGCTGCACCGCCAGCGCATCCAGCTGGACGGCATGCAGCGCACCGCGACCGATCCGCAGGCCCTCGACGACCTGTTCCGCCTCGACCACCTGACCACCCGCATGCGCCGCCACGCCGAGGGACTGATCATCCTGTCCGGCGCCGCCCCCGGCCGCGGCTGGCGCAAGCCGGTGCCGCTGCACGACGTGGTGCGCGGCGCCTCGGCCGAGGTGGAGGACTACACCCGGGTGACCGTCTCCCCCATGCCCGCCCACTCGCTGGCCGGGCCCGTGGTCGGCGACGTCATCCACCTGATCGCCGAACTCATCGAGAACGCCACTGTCTTCTCCCCTCCGCAGACCACGGTGATCGTGCGGGGCGAGCTCGCCGCACACGGTTTCGTGGTGGAGGTGGAGGACAGGGGCCTCGGGCTGAGCGAGGAGGAGCTGGCCGACCTCAACGAGCGGCTGGCCAACCCGCCCGAGTTCGATCTCGCCGACAGCGACAGGCTCGGCCTGTTCGTCGTCGCCCGCCTGGCCGCCAGGCATGACATCCGCGTGACGTTGCGCGGTTCGCCATATGGAGGGACCACCGCCATCGTGCTGATCCCCGCAGAGCTCGTCGTGACACCCGAGGAGCAGGAGCAGGAACCCGTGAGAAAGATGCGGGTGGTGACCAGTGAGTGAGGAGCGCTGGCTGGACGAGGACGCAGGTCCCATCGTCCCGGCCTACCTGCTGACCCGCGGTCGCACCGTGCCCGCGAGCGAGGCCATCGACCTCATCGCCGTGATCATCACGGCGGGCGGCCTGGCCATGCCCGTGGGCCTCGGCCCCGAGCATCTGATCATCCTTCAACAGTGCACCAAGCCCACACGGCTGGTGGACGTGGCCGCGGAGCTGAACCTCCCGATCGGAGTCGTGCGTGTGCTGGTCGGCGACCTGCACGCGCAGAAGCTGGTCGAGGTCGAGAAGCCGCCGCCCGCGCCCGACGCCAAGGTGATGCTGGAAGTGATCAACGGGCTGCGCGCCCTGTGATCACCGGCCTGCGTCCGCTGATCGGCGGACCGCGGGCCCGTGGCTCCTCAGCGGGCCTCAGGCCCCGTGCCGCCGGTCGGTACGGGGCCTGCCGCCGTGTCCCTCACCTGGCCGCGAGCCCGGTGAGGACGAGCTCCGCCCGGTGGCAGGCGACCGTCC
The DNA here is from genome assembly GCF_042681425.1 of Nonomuraea mangrovi. Taxonomy (NCBI): domain Bacteria; kingdom Bacillati; phylum Actinomycetota; class Actinomycetes; order Streptosporangiales; family Streptosporangiaceae; genus Nonomuraea; species Nonomuraea mangrovi. The sequence continues at coordinate 64,599 of NZ_JBHUFV010000060.1, forward strand.
TGCCCGCCACCTCCCGCCGTTCGGGCGCGCTCTCGCACTCCGGTACGGCCAGCGGGCACCTCAGCCTGAACGGGCATCCCGTCTCGGCGGGCGCCGACTCCGCCCGTCCCCTGGCCACCGGCGGCTCGCCGCCCAGCTTCGGCACGGCGTCACGCAGCGCCAGCGTGTAGGGGTGGGCGGGGCGCCGCAGCAGGTCCTCCGTCGGCCCCGACTCGACGATCCGCCCGGCGAAGAGCACGTGGGAGGTACGGCACAGCCGCCCCACCACGGCCAGGTTGTGAGTGATGAGCAGCCGTTCGGTCCCGACGCCTTCGAGCAGACCGAGGATCCTGGCCTGGACGGTGACGTCGAGCGCGCTGGTGGGCTCGTCGAGGATGAGCAGCTCGGGCCGCACGGCCAGGGCCCTGGCGATGACCACGCGCTGGCGCTGGCCTCCCGACAGCTGGTGCGGCTTGCGACCTGCGAGGGCGGGGTCGAGCCCGACCTCCTCCATCAGCGCGGGCACCGCCGCCCTGTCACGGCTTCCCTCGGCGATCGAGCGGCCGACGGACATCCTGGGGTCGAGCGACTCGGCCTGGAAGACCGGCTGGACCGCCTTCCTGAAGACCTTCATGTCGACCTCGCGCAGGTCCCGCCCGCCGTACGTGATGCGGCCCCTGACGGGCTTGAGCAGGCCGAGGAAGGCGCGGGCCAGTGTGGTCTTGCCCGAGCCTGACTCGCCGATGAGGCCGACGCCGCCCGCGGAGATGTCGAGGGTGACGTCGTGGACGACGGGAGTCCTTCCGTAGGCGAGGGTGACGCCTTCGGCGCGCATGATCATGGGAGCGCCTCCAGCAGCTCGCGGGTGTAGGGGTGGCCGGGGCGGGTGAACACCTGGGCGGCCGGGCCCGACTCCACGACCTCGCCGTCCTTCATGACCAGCACGTGGTCGGCGATCGTGGAGACGAGCGCGAGGTCGTGGGAGACGATCAGGAGGGCCAGCCCTCGTTCCTCGCGGAGCCTGCGCAGCACGCCGACCACCTCGGCCTGGACGGTGACGTCGAGGGCGCTGGTCGGCTCGTCGGCGAGGATCACCTCCGCGCCGAGCGCGATGGCGAGGGCGATGGCGAACCGCTGGGCCTGGCCGCCGGAGATCTCGTGCGGGTAGCGGCGCAGGATCGCGGGATCGAGCATCACGGCCTCGCACGCCTCCGCCATCACCCCGTCGATCCCCCCGCGCGGACTCCCGCCCGGGACGCCGGGTTCCTCTGAAGGGCTCTTCGCCCGGGAAGGCCGGCCGGTGACGCCATGGAGCCTGAGCGCCCTGCGCATCAGCGCGCCGAGCCGCGTCGTCGGCGACAGCGCCGCCTGAGGCGACTGGATGACCAGCGCGGCCTTCGACCCCCTGATCGCCCGCAGCGCACGCGGCCTGGCCCGCAGGACGTCGACCCCGCACACCGTCACCTCCCCCGACACGTCGGCGCCCTCGGTGAGGCCGAGCGCGGCCAGCAGCGTGGTGGACTTGCCCGACCCGCTCTCTCCCACGATCGCCACGCACTCTCCCGCGCCCACGTCGAGCGCGGGCACGTGCGCGACCACCCGGGTCCCGTAGGCGACCCGCAGGTCGCGGATGCTGATCACCTGGCGGCCCTCCGCGGGTCGAGCGCGCCGCGCAGTCCTTCGCCGAGCACGTTGAACGCGAACGCCGTCAGCAGGATGGCCAGGCCGGGGAAGGTGACCACCCACCAGTTCGTGGTGAAGAGCGTCTGTCCCTGCTGCACCATCAGTCCCCATTCCGCGGTCGGCTCGTGCGCGCCGAGCCCCAGATAGGACAGCGCGGCCGCGGTCAGGATCACGCCTCCCGCGTCCAGCGAGAGCTGCACGAGGACGGGTGTGAGGGAGTTCGGCAGGACGTGCCGCGCCACGATCACGGGGGCGGGCACGCCCAGGCAGCGGGCCGCGTCCACGTAGCTCCTGGTGGCGACCGAGGCGGCCACCGCGGCCGACAGGCGGGCGTACCAGGGCCACCAGGTCACCGCGATCGCCAGGATCACCGTGGTCACGCTCGGCTGCAGCACGACGGCGAGCGCCAGCGAGAGCAGCAGCGCGGGGAAGGCGAGGAAGACGTCGGTGATCCGCATGATCACGTCGCGCGCCCAGCCGCCCGCGTACCCGGCGACGACGCCGAGCGTGACGCCGACCGTCGCCGACATGGCCAGCACGGCGGCGGCGATCGCCAGCGAGGTGCGCCCGCCGTACAGGACCTGGGTGAGGACGTCGCGGCCGACCTGGTCGGTGCCGAACCAGTGCGCACCACTGGGCGGCAGCAGCGAATCCAGCGGCCTGGGGTCGTTCTCCTCGTACGGCGCCAGCCACGGCGCGAAGATCGCCGACAGCGCGATGAGCACGAGCAGGACCGCCCCGAAGGCCGCGAAGCGGTCGGGGACGCGGAACAGTCGCCTGCGCGGCTCGACGGCGGTCATCGCGCCCTCGCTCTCGGGTCGATGACGCCCTGCAGCAGGTCCACGACCAGGTTGGCCAGCACGTAGACCCCGGCGACGAGCACGGTCACGCCCGCGATGCCCGGCGTGTCCGCGGAGGTGATGGCGTTGAACGCGTAGCGCCCGAGTCCAGGCCAGTTGAACACCGCCTCGACGAGGAAGCCGTTGACCAGTGAGTAGGCGAAGACGAGGGCGATCAGCGACAGCACGGGGTTGAGCGCGGGCCGCAGCGCGAAGCGCGTCAGGATGGCGGTCTCGCCGAAGCCCATGGCCCGTTCCAGCCGCACGTGGTCCTGGCTCGACTCCTCGATGAGCGCGGCGCGGGTCATCTGGGCGATCACGCCCGCCGGATAGGCGGCGACCACCAGCGACGGCAGCACGAGGTGGTTCAGCGTGCTGGTGAAGATCGGCCAGTTGCCGGTGATGAGGGCGTCCACGATCGTGATGTTGGTCCAGAGCGTGAGCGGGCTGGTGGTGTCGAGCGTGTTGTCGTACTCGCCGGCGACGGGGAACCAGCCCAGATGGCTGGCGAACAGGGTCTGCAGGGCGAGCGCCAGCCAGAACACGGGGACGGAGACGGCCAGCATGGAGCCCAGCCGTACCGACAAGTCGGGAAATTTCGTCTTGTAGCGGGCGGCGAGCACGCCGACCGGCACCCCCACCAGGATCGCGACGATCAGGGCCGCGCCCACCAGCTCCAGCGTGGCGGGGAAGGCGGTGAGGAGGTCGTCGACGACCGGCCTCCGGGTGCGCAGGCTCGTGCCCCAGTCGCCGGTGACGAGATCCCTGGCGTAGTTCCAGAGCTGAACGTGGAGCGGCCGGTCCAGGCCGAACTGCTCACGTGCGGCGGCGAGCTGCTCGGGCGTCGCCTTCGGCCCCGCGTACGCCACGGCCGGATCGCCCGGCACCATCCGCATGATGACGAACGTGAGCATGACCACGCCGGCCACGACCAGGAGAGCCTGGCCGAGCCGGCGAGCCAGGTAACGCATCACCCGGTGGGCTTCAGCTCGTAGAAGGAGACCACGTTCGGGTAGGCGGGGTTGTCGACGTACCCCTGCACGCCGGCCGAGAGCGCGCGCTGGTAGGTCTGCACGTACGGCACCGCGACCGCGGCCTTCTCCTCGATGATCTTCTTCTGCAGATCCGCGTAGGACTGCTCGGCCGCGGCCCTGTCGGTCGCGGTCAGCTCGGGCAGCGCGTCGATCGCCTTGTCGACGGCCTCGTCCTTCAGGTAGGAGAGGTTGAAGGAGACGGGGTCGGCACTGCGGAAGACGTTGACGAACCACGAGTAGGGGTCGGCGTAGTCGGGGAACCAGTACATGACGAAGATGTCCTGGCCCTTCTTCTTGCCGAGGTCCCACTGCGGGTTCCACTGCATGGGCTTGGCCTGCAGGGTGACGTTGAGCTTCTTCAGCTCCGTGCTGAGCAGCGTGACGAGCAACTGCTGGTCGGCGTCGCCCTGGGCGTAGGTCAGGCTGAGCTTCAGCTCCTTGAGGTCGGGACCGTAGTCGGCCGAGGCCAGCAGCTCGGTCGCCTCCTGGATGTCCTGCTTGGGCTCCAGGCCGGGGGTGAAGCCGAGCAGGCCCTGCGGCACCAGGCCCGAGCCCTTCTGCCCTGCGCCCTTGAGCGCGGCGGCCAGACCGTCGTAGTCGAGGACCTTCTGCAGCGCCTGCCGTACGCGGACGTCCTTGAGCGGGCCGCTCTCGGTGTTGAACAGCAGCATCAGGTTCTGGAAGGAAGGCGTCTGCGCCGCCTGGACGCCGGCGGTGGTGCCGGCCTGCGCGAACAGCTGCGGGTTGAGCCGCTGGACGAAGTTCACCTCACCCTTCTGCAGCAGCTGCCAGGCCGTGTTCAGCTCCGGCGTGACGCGGAAGGCCACCTTCTTGTACTGCTCGGGCTTCCAGCCGCCCCAGTAGCCCTCGAAGGCCTTGAGCGTGAGCTCGGTCTCCTTGCCCTTCTCCCACGTGTCGATCGTGTAGGGGCCGGTGCCCGCGTCGGTCTTGCCGTCCTTCGCCTGGTCGACCGTGCTGGTGTCGTAGATGTAGGAGGCGTAGCCGGAGGAGGCCACCAGGTCGAGCGGGGTGGCGTAGGACAGGGTGAACTTCAGCGTGTGCTCGTCAGGGGTCTCGATCTTCTTGACCGAGTCCCAGATGTAGGCGGCGCCGCCCTTCATCTTCCTGGTCCGCTCGATGGCCTTCTTGGCGGCCTCGGCGGTGACGGGGTTGCCGCTGTGGAACTTCACGTTCTCGCGGAGCTTGAACGTCCACTCCTTGCCGCCGGCCGCCGAGCTCCACTCGGTGGCCAGGCGCGGCTCGGGCTTCTGGGTCGTGACGTTGTAGCGGGTCAGCGACTCGTAGATGTTCTGCATCGCGATGTTCTCGTTGGAGTACGAGGTCGCGGGGTCCCAGTCGGTGACCACGTCCAGGTTGGGGGCGTAGACGAACGCCTTGTCGTTCTCCGTCGCCGTGCTCGCCTGGGGGGAGGCTGTCGATCCTGTGGCGGTCCCTGTGGCGGGCGCTGAAGGGGGCTGGCTGGCACCGCGTACCTGTCCGCCCGCGCACGCGGAAGCGGTCATGGTCACGGCCCCGACGACCCCTGCGGTGAGCAGACGCTTGTGCCAGCGCATGGGGGGATTTCCTTTCGTAAGCCACTCTGACGGGATCCGCGCTTTTCGCCCAGGTTTCACCCCGCCCGCGCAAGATCGTAGCGACTTACACCTCCCGCTTGGCGGGCATCACCACAACAGCAGCCCGACTCCGGCGGTGATCAGAGAGGCGAAGCTCACCACGCCCCTGATCGTGTTCCACCGCTGCCAGCGCGAGGTGTAGGCGGACCAGAGCCGCTGCGCCTCGCCCTGGCCCGCCTCCAGGGCGTTGTTCATCGGCACGTTGATCGCCGCGGTGACCGCGAACGACCCGACGACGTAGAGGGCGCCGGAGGCGAGGAAGGCGATCCCCGCCTCGGAGACGTCCTGCGTCAGGAGCAGCGCCCCGGTCGCGAGAGGGGCGACGGGCGTGGCCAGGTACATCAGGAGGAACACCGGGTTCAGGATCTTCCTGTTCACGCTGCGCATCGCCGCGACCGCCTGGTCGGCCCTGATCGCGTCGAGCCCCGGCATCACCGAGATCGTGAACCCGTAGAACAACCCCGCCATCGCGCCCAGCAGCACCAGGCTGAGCAACGCGGTGATCTGCGTCAGCGTCGTCATCGTCGGCCCCACACCCCGGTCGCGGCGCTCTCCTCGGCGTACGGGCGGGAGTCCCGCGGCTCACGGCCCGGCGAGCCGACGCGATCAGGCGGACCGAGGGACTCGAGCTTCTTCACCACGCGGCGGCCGGTCTTGCCGGTCCCGCCCAGGACCAGGTTCGTCATGCCCTCAGCTTGGCCGGGACCCCTGCGCGGCGGCCATCGTCGAGAAGCTCGCCCGCATCATCGAGCGTCTAGGCTTTCCGACATGGACGCTCTCGCAGGACTCCTCGACGGGCCGCGAGCCCGGGGCGCCTTCCTGCTCCGTTCGATCATGACACCGCCGTGGTCGGTGCGCATCCTCGACCGGGCCCCGCTGACGCTGGTCTCCATGCTGCGCGGCGAGTCCTGGGTGGTGCCCGACGGCGGGCCTCCCGTACTGCTGCGGCCGGGTGATGTGGCGATCATGCGAGGGCCCGAGGCCTACAACGTGGCCGACGACCCCGGCACCGAGCCGACGATCCTCATCCACCCCGGCGAGCGCAGCACCACGGTCGACGGCGTGGAGCTGTGCGCGTCGATGGACCTGGGCGTCCGCACGTGGGGCGACAGCCTCGACGGCCCCACGGCCATGCTCAGCGGCACCTACCAGATGCAGGGCGAGATCAGCAGGCGGCTGCTGCGTGCCCTGCCGCCGACACTGGTCGTCCCCTCACTCGACTCACCCCTGCTCACGCTGCTCGGCGACGAGGTGGCCAAGGACCAGCCCGGACAGGAGGTCTTCCTCGACCGGCTGCTCGACCTGCTGCTCATCGCCACGCTGCGCGCCTGGTTCTCCAGGCCCGAGGCGGAGGCGCCCGCGTGGTACCAGGCGCACAGCGACCCCGTCGTCGGCCGCGCCCTGCGGGTGCTGCACAACGAGCCCGCCACCCCGTGGACCGTCTCCGCGCTGGCCGAGCGCGTCGGCGTCTCCCGCGCGGCGCTGGCCCGCCGCTTCACCGAGCTGGTGGGCGAGCCACCCATGTCCTACCTGACCGACTGGCGGCTCACCATGGCCGCCGACCTGCTGCGCGAGCCCGAGGCGACCGTGGCGTCCGTGGCCCACAAGGTGGGGTACGGCAGCGCGTTCGCGCTGAGCACGGCGTTCAAGCGGGAGAGGGGCCTCAGCCCCCAGGAACACCGCATGGCCCCCGCGTAACCCTCCCCCGACCCGGCCCTCCCGGAGAACCCCGCTCCTGACGAGCCGCACCAGCGGAACGCCCGTCCGCCCCTGACCGCCCGCCAGGGCGGGAACCCCACCACGCGAGCCGCCCCATCCGGAAACACGCCCGCGGATGCGGCCACGCCGACGGCGGCCGAGGACGAATATTACACTCCGTTACGATTCCACGCTCTGAGCAGCGGACATATCACGGTACGTGATCGCCGCTGTGCCCCGCCTGTCCCCCGGCGGAAGGGCATGGCTATGGGTGCTCGTGGCCGCCCTCGCCTGGACCATGCAGGTCATCGGCCCGCCCGCGCCCCACGCCGAGGCGCACGCCTCCGAACGCGAGGTCGTCGCCACCGAACGCTTCTCGGTCGAGGAGATCTCGCGGAAGGCGGGACGACTCCTCCGCCGTCCCGCCCGCCGGGCCGCACCGAGGCCTCGCACCCCCGCGAGCAGCGTGCCCGCCGCGCGCCCATGCGCGCGGACGGCCGAACTCCAGACGCTGCTCTGCGTGTGGCGTACGTGACAGGGCTCCACGCCCGCCGTACCACCACATGATCGGAGCCAGACATGAAGGATTGCTGCGTCGTACTGGAGACATGGACCCATCACTGCCCTCAATGCCGCTCGGAATGGCAGCACACCTATGAGGCGTGGCACGTCGACAACGGGCGTGGCAGGTGCGCCGTGACCTGGCGTGACCGCGGCCACCTGGTGCCCGCGCCGTGGACGGGGCCCGCGTGTCCCGAGTGCTCGACCCCCTCGAAGGCGGCCGTTCCCCGCTGAGGAGGCGTGCCGCCGCCGTTCCCGCCGGAGGGCGGCGGCACGCGCGTGGTCGTCCCCGCGTCGCGGAAAACGTCGGTGCCGGAGTCTAGGGTTGCGGGTTCAGGCTCGCCGTGACGGCGGGACCGAAGTCCTGCTGGGCGCGCGCCCTCGGCGGACGGGACCATCGGGAGCGGAGGCGCCTGGTCGGCGTGCCGTGCGGGAGGAAGGGCCCTCCTGTGCAGGCAAGACGGCTCAGGCGAGCGCACTCGCGCCCCGGGTCCGGCACAATGGGCGGCGGACCATCGAAAGGCGAATCAGTGCTCTCTATTCACCAGCGGATCGCGGAAGAGCTGGGCGTACGCGACGGGCAGGTGCAAGCGGCGGTCGACCTGCTCGACGGCGGCGCCACCGTGCCGTTCATCGCGCGTTACCGCAAGGAGGTCACCGGCGCGCTCGACGACGCGCAGCTGCGCACGCTGGAGGAGCGGCTGCGCTACCTGCGCGAGCTCGAGGAGCGGCGCGCGGCCATCCTGGAGTCGATCGAGTCGCAGGGCAAGCTCACCGACGAGCTGAGGGAGCAGATCCTCGCGGCCGACACCAAGGCCCGCCTCGAGGACATCTACCTCCCCTACAAGCCGAAGCGCCGCACCAAGGCGATGATCGCCCGCGAGCTCGGGCTGGAGCCGCTGGCCGACGCGCTGCTCGCCGACCCGACGCTCGACCCCACCGCCACCGCCGAGCCGTACGTCGTGGAGGGGCTGGCCGACGCCGCCGCGGCCCTGGAGGGCGCGCGGGCCATCCTGATCGAGCGGTTCGCGGAGGACGCCGACCTGATCGGCACGCTGCGCGAGCGCATGTGGTCGTACGGCAGGGCCGCCTCGACCGTGCGCGAGGGCAAGGAGGAGGCGGGGGCCAAGTTCTCCGACTACTTCGACTTCAGCGAGCCCTTCACCAAGCTGCCCTCCCACCGGATCCTCGCGATGTTCCGCGGCGAGAAGGAGGAGATCCTCTCGGTGGCGCTCGAGCCCGAGGAGGGGCCCGAGTACGAGCTGCGCATCGCCTCCCGCTTCGGTGTCTCCGACCAGGGCAGGCCCGCCGACAAGTGGCTGAACGACACGGTCCGCTGGGCGTGGCGCACGCGGATCCTCGTCCATCTCGGCCTCGACCTGCGCATGCGGTTGTGGCAGGCGGCCGAGGACGAGGCGGTGCGGGTGTTCGCCGCCAACCTGCGGGACCTGCTGCTGGCCGCTCCCGCGGGCACGCGCGCCACGATGGGTCTCGACCCCGGCCTGCGCACCGGCGTCAAGGTGGCCGTCGTCGACGCCACGGGCAAGGTCGTCGAGACCGCGACCATCTACCCTCACGAGCCCAAGCGGCAGTGGGACCAGTCGCTGGCCGTGCTCGGCGCGCTCGCCCAGAAGCACGGCGTCGAGCTGATCGCGATCGGGAACGGCACCGCCTCCCGCGAGACCGACAAGCTGGCCGGCGAGCTGGTCAAGCACATGCCGGGGCTGACCAAGATCGTGGTTTCGGAGGCCGGCGCGTCGGTCTACTCCGCCTCCGCCTACGCCTCGCAGGAACTGCCCGACCTCGACGTGTCGCTGCGCGGCGCGGTCTCGATCGCCCGCCGCCTGCAGGACCCGCTGGCCGAGCTGGTCAAGATCGACCCGAAGTCCATCGGGGTCGGCCAGTACCAGCACGACCTGGCCGAGACCAGGCTGTCGCGCTCGCTCGACGCGGTGGTCGAAGACTGCGTCAACGCGGTCGGCGTCGACGTCAACACCGCCTCGGCGCCGCTGCTGACCCGCGTGTCGGGCATCGGCTCGACCCTGGCCGACAACATCGTCCAGCACCGCGACGCCAACGGGCCGTTCAGGTCGCGCAGCGCGCTGAAGGAGGTGGCGCGGCTCGGCCCCAAGGCGTTCGAGCAGTGCGCCGGATTCCTCCGCATCCCCGGAGGCGACGACCCGCTCGACGCCTCCAGCGTGCACCCCGAGGCGTACCCCGTGGTGCGCCGCATCCTCACCACCGTCGGCACCGACCTCAAGTCGCTGATCGGCAACACCGCGACGCTGCGCTCGCTCAAGCCCGCCGAGTTCGTCGACGACACCTTCGGCCTGCCGACGGTGACCGACATCCTGGGCGAGCTGGAGAAGCCGGGACGTGACCCGCGGCCGGCGTTCAAGACGGCGACGTTCAAGGACGGGGTGGAGAAGCTCTCCGACCTGTCGTCCGGGATGATCCTCGAAGGCGTCGTGACGAACGTCGCGGCCTTCGGGGCGTTCGTCGACATCGGCGTGCACCAGGACGGCCTGGTCCACGTGTCGGCGATGTCGCGCACGTTCGTCAAGGACCCGCGTGATGTGGTCAAGCCCGGCGACATCGTCAAGGTCAAGGTGCTCGAGGTCGACATCCCGCGCAAGCGCATCTCGCTCACGCTGCGGTTGGAGGACGAGAGCGCCGCGGGCTCCCGGCAGGGGCGCGGCGGCCGTTCGTCGGAGGGCCGCGCGGACGGCCGTCAGGGCGGCGCGCAGCAGGGTGGCCGCCCCGGTGGCGGCCGGGCCGCTGACGGTCGCGGCGAGGGCCGCTCGGGTGGCCGCTCCGCCGACGGACGCTCCGGCGGTGGCCGCGGCGCCGACGCCGGACGCGGCGACAACCGCGGTGATGGTGGCCGTGGTGACGGCGGCCGTGGTGGCCGCGACGGCGGAGGCCGTGACGGTGGCCGCGGGAACGGCGGCGGCCGTTCCGGAGACGGCCGCGACGGTGGTCGCCAGGGCGGCCAGCGCGGCGGCCAGCGCCGGCCTGCCCCGACAGGCGCGCTCGCCGAGGCCCTGCGCAAGGCGGGCCTGGCAGGCGACGACTACTGATCGCACGCGGGGTGGGCGCACCGACCCAGGTCGCCCACCCCACGCCCCAGGTCAACCACCAGAGTTCCCGTACGCCCCTGCCCGATCGAGCGCCACCGCCCGGTCCCTCGCGCCACCGACAGCGCGTCACACCACCCGCGCCCCTGCCGCTTCGGTCGACTTCCGTACCCCGCCCGCCAGCGACGACCCCGCACACCCAGCGCCACCGAACGACCGTCACACCACCCGCTCCCTGCCGCTCGGTC